>JAFADM010000284.1 GCA_023424865.1 Bacillota bacterium
CTGTTCCCTCATCTAAAAAAACAGGAGACGGAGCAGTGGGGTTTATAATCAAAGAAAAAACCCTGCAAAAGGAGCTTAGCCAGGCACTTCGTTCCTATGACAGCTTCGCGCTTATGGTACTGAACACCGGTGAGGTTATTGCAAGGATTGATAATACAGGTAAAAGCAAGCTTAACGAGAAGGAAAAAGAAGCTATCTACGGCAGCATGATAACCGGAGAAAATACTGAAAGGCTTGGGTATACCAGTATCCGTTGCGAGTCAACGCTCATGGGCTTTACCCTGAGCATTGCCATTAATACCGAGCAGGTCCTAAGCAAGGCTCTTAAAATGCAATGGGGGATTACTGTTTCCGGGGCCGTACTTTTTATCCTGTCCTTTGCAACATTGTTTATAATCAATCAGTTCAATTACAAACCTATAAAATCCTTGCGGCATCTGGCGGAATCCCGGGGAGAGAACCTAAAGGGAAATGAGCTGGAGGCGGTTCGGCGGGTTATGGAACAAACCTTTGAGGAGCAAAAGCAAAAGGATATTAATTTACAGAAATTTGACCAGGCTATGAAAACCCAAATTGTTTTTATGCTGTTCGGAGGGGTTATCCAGGACGACAACCGGCTTGATCAAATAATGAAGACCTACAATGCCAACCTGAAAGGACCCAGTTATTCCGTTATCGGAATTTTAACTGATTCTGTCAACGATTGCTTTAACAGTTATCTTTCAACCAACTCCGATTTCTGCATATTCAATGCGGTTCCCCATAAGGGGAAAATTCTGGTATCTATTCTTGTGAGCTTGGCGGATAAAGATGTTAACAGTGTTTTAAGGGCAGCTCTCGGAAAGAGGCTGAGAGAAGCAGCTAAGAAATCCGGTATGACCTGCCTTGCTATAACCTGCGGAATGGTATACAGCAGGCTTAGCAGAATTCATCATTCGTATAAGGAAATGGTTTCTGCCATTGAAATCTGCCAGACTAACGGTACGGATGCAAAAACAGGTCTATGTACTTTTGAAGCCCTGGCTAAAGTCAGCACCTACAAGTATTGCTTTGCTCCGGGGCAGGTAGGGAGGCTGAAAGCTGAGCTTGGCAGCCTTGATAAGGAAAAGGCCGTTAAATCCTTTCAAGAGATGATACGCTGTCTTGACCAGGCCGTTATCACTATGGAAGTACGCCGGTTTCATTATTACGCGATTGTACAGTACATGATGGATCTTGTGCAGAGTATGGATGTCTCAGATAAGCTGATTGAACGGCTGTTTATGATTTCCACTATGGAGCCCCGGGATTTTGAAAGTGGTATGCTCCAATTTATCGATCGGTTTATTTCAGAAAAGCAGCCTAAAAAAGATTGCATTGACGACATCCTTCGTTATATGGAGGACCATTTTGCCGATAGCAGCATGAGCCTGGAGCAGCTGGCGGATGTTTTTCATATGACTAGCGGAAATGTGAGCAAATACATAAAAAATAAAACAGGCCAGCGTTACAGTGATTATCTTTCCAAACTCAGAATGGACGAGGCCTGTCGGCTGCTGAGAGAAACGGACATTGAAATTCAGACGCTTATCCTCCAGGTTGGCTATTTCGATCCCGCCAGCTTTACGAAAAAATTTAAAGCCCTCTACAGTATGACACCCAGCGACTACAGGGACTGTTTCGTAAAAGTAAAATAATCTGATCATTTCTCAAATCACTAAAAAGAGTTACTATTGGTGTTTCCCTCAGACGGAGGGGGTCTTTGTCATGTTTTTAACAAGGAGGAAATGGATCATGATGAAAAAGGATAATCGAACTATTCAAAGGCTTTTGAAGCAATTTTTAGCGTTTGTTTTAATTCTTTCACTTGTTTTACCCCAGCTTCCCGTCTCAGTAACGGCGGCTGAAACAGTGAGCGGTTCTGTTTATGCCTATTACGTGGATGGCACCGGTTCAGGCAGCGAGGACGGTTCTTCACCTGAAAATGCCTTTCAGTACCTGTCCGACGCTTATGCTGCTTTTTCCGGTTTGTTAAATGACGCGGATATCGCCTATATTGTCCTTACCGGGCCGGTTTCCTTAATAGACGATCCAGGCGTCGGCCATCCTGGGAACCGTGCCGGTGAATACGGGTTTGCCGCCCATCAGGGACAGGCTGTTTTAACCAGTGTCTATAACGGCGCTGATTATACAAGCACGGGATCTATTGCCTTTAGCAGCAAGATACTCCATCTTTTTGGGAATACCCGTTTTGAAGGACTGGTGATTGCCTCCTCCCTGGATACTTTGCTTGCAGGCTACCATGCCGTACATTTCGGTGAAGGTATTGTATCCAACGCCTCAGGCCAGATTGCCGTCAAAAACATCTATGGCGGCACCAACAGTGCCGTGGGCACGGCCTCTGTTCTTAAGGACACTTCCATTACCATTGACAGCGGCAAGTATACCAATGTCTTTGGCGGAGGTTCTTCCTATCAGGGCTCTGTTGCAAGAGCCAAGAATTACAGTACCCAAATTCGTATCAACGGCGGTACTATCGGTACTGTTTACGGGACCGGAAGCGGGAATACGGACAACGCACATCAGAAGAGCGTATTCATTCTTATGAATGGCGGAACTGTGACGGATATCTACGGAGCCCATAAGGAGGGGACGGTTTATGAAACCGTCGGCATAGCCGTTAACGGGGGAACTGTCACAGGAAAGGTCTATGGAGCCGATAAGTATATCCGGCCTGAAAGTGGCACGAATACGGCTTATACACCGACAATCCATGGCAATATCGGAATTCTCATCTCTGAGGAGGCGCTGGTTTCATCTGTTGTCGGAGCTGTAACCGATGCCAATGTACTTGGAAGGCGGAGGGTTGAATTTAAAAACTGCGGAAGTGAGCAAGCCTATGCAGTCCCGCATTTTTTAATGTCCAACGTGGATTCCTTATACCTGGCAGGAGCCTTTGTTCACCTGTCCAGCTCCTATGGGAGTGCCTGGGAAGGCCTTACTGAGCTGCAAATAGCCGATGACAGCAGGCTGCAGCTCGGTTTTATACCCGATTCTCACAGTGTAGAGCTCCGGGTAACCAAAACCCAGGAGGATTATGCCTTTGATACCGTATTTATCACTGCTCCTTACGGTACCGGGAACATTTTCACCCTCCGGTCGCCCATTGTTTACGAGCTTTGGTATACTGACGGTGATGTTGAGGAAGAGGCTTCCTGGTTCTTATCGGAGAGCGAGCTGACAATCGGGCAGGCAGGGGAGGACGGAGTTCCCTTAAATGTGGAGCTTGGTTTGCCTGAAAGCTACGATGGGGTGATTGACGGAAGCACAACCTATGACCGTTTCCTCCAGCGGCTGGATGAGCTGGGGGATGCTTCCAAGTCCGCTAAGGTTATCAGCCCCGCGGTCATTCAGGGTGAAATACAGCTGTTTGTGTCGCCGGACGGCAGTGATACAAACAGCGGAAGTATCGCTTCCCCTCTCCGGACAGTACAAAAAGCGCTCAGCTATGTGGAAGCCATTAAGAGCAGTCTTCCGGTTAAAGGCTTTGTTATTTATCTGAGAGAAGGTATTTATCTCACAACAGATACAATTACTCTCGGAGCCCAGCATTCCGGAACCGATGAAGCTCCGCTTATTATCAGTGCCTATAACAGTGAGGAGGTTAAGCTCAGGGGGGGTGTGTCTATACCCGGCAGTTCCTTTACACCCGTAACCGATGAGGCGGAGCCGGGTCGTATCCAAAGCCTGGCTGAACGCCATGTTGTTGTTGCTGATCTGTCCGGGCTTGGCATCAGTGATTATGGTTCTATTGTCGGAGGCGGTACAGGCGGGCCTACCTATCAGGTTTATTCAGACGGCGAGCCTCTGACCCTGGCACGTTATCCAAATGTAACGAAGCTTTCACTGGGACAGGTGCTGGATATAGGCCCTGTAACGGCTAATTACAGTACCTTTCCCCAGGGGACAAATGCGTCCTCTACGGGAATTGAATTTGTCATGCAGGATTTGAGGCCGCTAAATTGGCTGAATACCGGGAGTATCTGGCTCAAGGGCGCACTCTACGCGGAATGGGATACCCGAAATATGCGTGTTGCGCAAGTAAGAGAGGCAACCTCCAGCGTTAAGCTTGATGGCGGTAATACTCTTGGCGCAATCAGCGGCGTGTCACATACTTACTATTATTATAATATTTTAGAAGAATTGGATGTTCCGGGCGAGTATTATCTTGACATAGACAGAGAACTGCTTTTTATGTATCCCATTGATCCCATGAATGATGCGGAAATCATTCTGTCTGTCAGCCAAAAGGATATTCTTAGCATCAATGGAGCCTCCAATGTGGTTGTGAACGGCCTGACCCTTGAATACGGCAGCGGGAGCGGGGCAGTAATGAGCAATTGCCGCAAGGTACTTATTCAAAACTGCACCATACAGAATTTCAGTAATACGGGTGTGGTCATCGACGGTAAAAAAAGCGGAGTCATCTACTCGACAATTCGTAATATTGGGAATTACCCCGTTCGGATTCTGGGATCCAACAGCTATTTTAATTACACCCCGGATAATAATTATCTGCAGAATTCCTATATTCACAATGTGGGTTCGCTGAATCCCAAGTACAGCTACATCACGCTTAACGGAGTAGGAAATGTCATTTCACACAATCTGGTACAAGGAACCTTCTCTGTTGGGATTTACAATCAAACCGGCAGAGAATGCATTGTTGAATACAATGAGATTGTAGGCGGCCCCAATGGTACCTATGACTGTGCCGCTATCTACACCATTGGTTTTCCCATTTCCAGAGGCAACCACTACCGGTATAATTACATACACGATATTTTTGTTGAAACAGAGGGTTCAAATCCCCATGGTATTTATTTTGACGAGATGTGCTCTGAAAATTACGCTTACGGCAATGTTATGGACAATATACCATCCGGCTTTTTTACCAACTCAGGCGGTGAAAATATTGTTGTGAACAATGTCATATCCAGCGGCAGGCTAAATTCCACGGCCTCCGTCTACGGGCAGTCCAACTTCAATAATTTTACACTGCCTCAATGGTTGGCACGGTCTTCTCTTTTAAATTCCACTATGAACAGCTACAAGAATTTAAGCAGTACCCAGAAAGAGGCACTGCGAAGCCGTTTCCCGACACTCTGCGCGTATTACGAGGACGCCCTTAGTGTATTGGCGCAGCGCGAAGCCCTTGGCGCAGGCTATACTGTTACAGCTACGGAGCAGGCTCTTGTGACCGCTCACGGCAACTATTTTGCCGGGAACATCTCCTATAATCACAAAGGGGTCGTTGCAAATGGCAACAACCACATAACAGGGCCCAACCTCATAACAAGCCAGGATCCCTTTATCAACGCTGAAAACCATGATTACAGACTCAAAGAGGAGGCTAATCCGGGCTTTAACTACACACCCGTTCCTTTTGAGCAGATGGGAGTATTGGGGGAGAAGCAGGGGTTAAGTGAGTTTGAAGGCTATGCACCGGTGGATGCCAGTACCGGAGAGGTCTACAGCAATGAAGTTTTATTAAAGTGGGACATTTCTGCAGGAGCAGATTATTACAGGGTGACAGTGTCGGAAAATCAGAGCTTCACGGGAAATGTGAAAACCTATAGGACGGAAAATCCATACTATTTAGCTCTCAACGACGACTTCTTTGATTACGGTAAAACCTACTATTGGTCGGTTGAGGCATTCACAACTGCCAAATCGAGAACAGGCGGAAGCAGGCTATCCCAAACAAGCTATTCCTTTACAACGATGACAGTGGAGGAATATCTGGAAAACAATGCCGCTGATAAAGCGAAATTAAGGGCAGTTGTTGATAAAGCGCAGGCGCTGTATCTCTCCATGAGGGAAGGAACCGGGGAAGGGGAATATGCCCCGGGCTCCATGCAGGCCCTTGCGGATGCTATTTCGGATGCGGAGGAAGTGCTGGAAGCGTCCGGAAAGCTCCAGGATGAGGTTGATGGGGCGGCAGTGGTGCTGAAGCAAGCCATTATAGCTGCTGTAGCCGCACAGAATATCCTTTACGCCGGGTTTGACACCCTATCAGAGGAGGATTGGGTCGAAGCCGGTGCTGCCAGGGCGACTGTGACAGAAGGAGAGAACAGCCTGCTCATGAGTGTTTTAGGGAATCGAACCGAGTTGGTGTATAAGAATCCTATCGGGCCCCGTCAAATACTAACCTTTGATTTTACCCTGGATACCCTCAAGGATTGGCATGGCTTTGCCCTTCGCCAGTCCAATAAGGACGTATTTGTGACAACTGCAGCAAGCACCAATTCCTATTTTATCTGTATCAAGGAGGATCAGTTTGAGCTGCAGAAGCGAAAGGACGGAAACAGCTACGGGAATAGTGCAGTCCTCGCCAATAATCACAGTATTATGACTTCCGGAGTGACATACCGAATGGAGCTTGGCGCAATTACCCAGGCAGACGGTAGTGTGCGCATTCTTTTCAAGGTTGACGGACAAACCGTATTTGACTATACGGACAGCTCTAATTCCATAATTGAACCAGGCTATTTCGGTATTATTCTGCAGCAGGCAAACGGGATAGCGGAAATCAGCGGGGGATCTTTTTAGCACATCTTGGTAGCGGTACCTATCTGGAAAGCGTCAATAAAATAAAAAAGCATTAACACAGCGCATTTGCGCTGTGGTGCCCTCAAAATGTGAAAAGCTGCCACACCATCCGTTCACATTTTGAGGGCTTTTCTCAAGCAGGTATTCCGTGCACCTTATGGAACAAAGTATTATCGATACCGGCTATTCCATGGGATAACCCAGATGAAGCACATCCCGGATAATGAAGGCAGCTCCCTTTATGGGACTGGGGATTTTAATGCCCCAGGCGTACATCAAGGACATGCCCAGCGTCAGGACTAAAAGTAAAATAAACCCAACCAGCTCCTTGCGCCATTTTAGTTCCACCAGCCTCGGAATATCCATAAGACCTATGATTATAAAAGCCACTATGAGAAAAAAAGTCATGAGCTTGGGACCTCCTTTTTGACCCTGCCCTTTCTGAACAGTGAAACCAGTAATGTGATACCTGGAAGCACCAGCTCAAAGAAGCTTGAGAAAAAGGGGGCGGTACTGGCTCCCCAGGCCGCATTCTCCATTGAGGAATCAAAGACTATCAGGGAATAGTTGAGTATAAGGAAGCCCAGGGTTATAACAAAGGGTGCGTAGGCACGAAGGCGAAATACCTGGCATAAACCTAAAACGGAAACATAATAAAGGATGGTTATTTTAAAGAATTGGAGTACAAGCAGCGCTATGGCGTAGAAAACTTCCATCCTGGTCATGAAATTGGCTATATTAATAAGGCGAATGGCTTCAAAAGAGGGAAGGGCAAGGTAGGGGGCAGCCCCTCCAAGGGTGGCAACGTCTCTTAGAACAACGAGCAGCATGGAGAGAGCGCCAATGGACAGGCCTCCAAAAAAATAACGGCCAAGCTTACCCTCTTCTCTTACCGATGAGGCAAGCATGAGAAAAATCATTATCTCCCCGTAAGGAATAATGGCGATAATATGGGTTCCCTGGATGTACTTTTCCACGGGAAGGGTCAGCATAGGTAAAAAATTGTTGATGTCCATTTTCCCAATCAAGAACAAAGCGTTAAAGATCATCACTGCCGCTGTCATTAAAGTGTATACAAAGCCATATCTGACAAGGACCTCCACGCCGCTTCGCACCGCATAGCCGCATACCATTATGAAAATGATAAGAATAAAGATCAAGGGTGTTTCGGTAAGCATAAAGCCTGTGGCAAAATTACCTACGTCTCTTGTATTCAAAGCAGCCAGGGACATGAAAAAGAAGACATAAAAGAGGGAAATGATTTTTCCGGCTATGGGTCCAAAAACCTCCTCGTTAATCTCCATGATGTTTTTGCCGGGATAGCGCTTAAGCAGCGCCAGGTACATGGTAAGGAGAAGAAGGCTTGCAAAAAAACCAAGTATAACGATAATCCAGGTGTCCTGCTGAGTAATGCCCATTACAAAGGCTGTCAAAAGGGTTGAGCCCTGAATAAAGCAGGCTATGGCAAACATGAGCTGGGAGCCGGAAATCTTACCTTTTTCAATTGGCCGCATCACTTAGTCCTCCTTCGGATAAATTGGTTTGGACAGAGAACCTATACCCCGCAAGGTAAACTTAACGGAGTATGTGATTTCTGATTCAGGAAAGAGTGTGTCCCATTGATCCTTTAGTTCCTTCCATAATTGGTTATGGCTTCTGTTAAGAAGTGAACCAAATTCAAAAACATCACAGCCAAGACTTTTGGCTTTATACATGGAAGCAGTCATTTCGTTTAAAATGGTTTTGGCAACGGCATCCTCAAGGAGTGCGGTTGTTTTTTTATCCAACGGCTCTTTCCTGCCGCTGGTAGAACCCAGCTTGCCCTCCGCATCCACTTCAATATGGAAAGCGGGTTTCCCTGAGGATTTTATTATGGGGGTGACCTTGCTTTTAGACTTTGTGATTTCAATTTCAGCCGTTTCGTCCATACTTTTGACTACAAGAATACCGCTTTTTATTTTCCCCAAGATCCATGAAAGTCCCCGTGATTCACTGGAATCGAGTTGTCCAACGACCTTGCCTTTCTTGAAAACAGCCATGCCCTCCAAATCCAGCCGTTGATCCTCTCCCACGCCCAACGACTGGATAATGGGTGCAATGGGTGATGTAGAGCCGCTTACCTCCATGGATAAGAAGTCAAAAAGATCCACGGGTATAATTTCTGAGGTAGCCCCCTGATTTTCAATAAGCTTTGAAATATAGATGGCTGGAACATTTTCCAGCTTGGTTTCTGTTTCTAAAATATCGGAGGCTTTGCCCTCGGCAATTAAGAGATAAACATTCAGTCGGGATTCGTGATCCCTGAAAAAAAAGTCAAGATATTGGCCGATGCCTTTATCGGTCAGTTCACGGCTTATGATAATCATTTGATTATGTGGGATATAAAGCCTGCGGCTGACTTCATGGGAAAAATCCCGGATAATATTAAATGTGGTATTTCCGGTGAGGGAAGCATTCCAGTAGGCCTTTGAGCTTGTCTCACCCCCGGCGCCTTTTTGTGAGCGTATGTTTCCTACCTCCGCCACCTGAACTGTCATTTCAACCTTGTCGTCCTGGTCTGCCTTGTCCAGAGCAATACCCATGACAATGGCTATTTCGTCCAGCTCTTTTCTGTTCCAGCAACCGGCAGCGCTTACGGCAAATGCGGTAAGCAGCATTACCAAAAGAACTTTCTTCATGCCTTACCTCCCTTTGCCGGACGGATCGCTTTTTACCTGCTGGCGCTGGGGATTTTCCTTGGCCAGCCCTTTTGGACGAAGGATCATCCATGGCCAGGGGAACCGAACAAAGGTATCCTTAAGATCCGATGCCCTAAGCGGCGCGAAGGGCGCCATATAGGGAGCCCCAAAGGATTTGAGGGAAGCCAGGTGAATCATAAAAAATAATAGACCCATGGCTATGCCGAAGCCTCCCATTATCCCTGAAAGAATAAGCAAAATAAATCTGACGATGGAGCCAGCATTGGCATGAAAGGGGACAACGAAGCTGGATACTGCCATGATGGCGACTACGATGACCATGGGCGCGCCGATAAGGCCTGCAGAAACGGCAGACTCACCCATAACAAGGGCGCCTACGATGCTTATGGCCTGACCGATAGGCCGGGGGAGACGTACGCCTGCTTCCTTCAATATTTCAAAAACGATCAGCATAACCGCGGCTTCAAGAACGGCGGGAAAGGGGACGCCCTCTGTGGCCGCAGCCATGGTGAATAAAAGGGGCGTGGGAATGAGCTCCTGATGAAAGGTGGTAAGCGCCACATAAGCGGCAGGAGCAAGAATGCTCAAGGCAAAGGCTATGGCTCTGAAGAATCGGAGCATGCTGACAAAGTAGGGGCGAAAATAATAATCCTCTGACGCTTGAAAGCCTTCCATAAAATAGGTGGGAGCGGTTAAGACAAAGGGTGTGCCGTCTACAAAAATGGCTGCTCTTCCTTCCAGCAGCTTTGCTGCCACAACATCCGGCTTTTCACTGTAACCAACAGTTGTAAAAATGGAATAGGGAGCATCCTCAATGTATTGTTCAACATAGCCCGACTCTAAAATAGCGTCGGTTTGTATAAGTCCGAGACGGTATTTAATTTTCTCAATCAGAGCCGGATCGGCTATGTTTTTCAGGTAAGCCACACAGATGGTCGTTTTAGTCTGTTTTCCGAGCTTAAGGGTGTCAATAACCAAATTTCCGTTTTTAATCTTACGTCGCAGCATAGAGGTATTAACTCTTAAATTTTCGGTAAAACCTTCCCTGGGGCCTCTTATTACCGATTCGGTTTTTGGTTCTTCAACACCCCGCTGCTCCCAGCCCTTGCACTCAAGGATAAGAGCCTGTTTGCAGCCGTCAATTAAAAGACCGCCGTTTCCATCCAAACAGCCCATGACCAGCGAGTCAAAGTTTTCGACCTCTTCCAGCCCGCCTATAATGAGCCTGCGGTTTTTAATTTCTTTCATAATATCGTTAACAGCACGTTCGTGAGAACCGTTCTGCCGTATTTCCGACATAAGACTGCGCAGGATTTGATCGTTTATGACGGATGTATCCACCAGCCCGTCAATATAAATAAAGGCACAAGGGAGGTCGCTTTCACCGCCCATGTAAAACTCGCGTACAATAAAGTCGCTGCTTCCTGAGAACATCTTTTTGAGTATGCTTAAATTTTCTGAAAGCTTGGTATTCAGCGGCCCGGAAGAAGACTTTCCGTCACTCTTTCTCCCTTGTTCATTGGTATTCCGGGTTGCCAGGAACTGAAGCTTATGCCAAAGAAACCGGAACATCTGCTTCTCCTTCTAACTCTCTTTTCCTGGATTATTGCCTTTAACAGAGGATTTATTCAGATGAAGACATTGCCGGGAAAAGGGAGAGGGGTATGCGTGAATTGGGATAAATCCTGGGAGCAGATACACAAAGCGTATAAAAAAGCCTATAATAAATTTAGGGTAAATCATAAATAATTCCTCTTATGAATGAAAAAGTGCTTATGAAATAGGGAGGTATCACCATGCAGAAAATCGTTCCTCATTTATGGTATGACAAGGAAGCTGTTGAAGCTGCTCAATGGTATACGGAGCTTTTTGAAGACTCAAAAATTCTTAATATTACCACCATTTCGGATACACCCTCCGGGGATACGGAAACCGTTGATTTCCAGCTTGCCGGTATGAGGTTTTCTGCTATAAGCGCCGGTCCCTATTTCGCCTTCAACCCGTCTATTTCCCTCATGGTAGCTTGCGGCAGTCCGGAAGAAGTAGACAGGCTCTATGCCAGCTTGTCTGTTAATGGAACGGAACTTATGCCTTTGGGAGAGTATCCTTTCAGTAAACGCTATGCCTGGCTTCAGGACAAATACGGCCTTAGCTGGCAGCTCATGCTGGCAGAGAACATGGGAGCGCGCCAGAGAATAAGACCAACCCTGCTGTTTGCGCAAGAGGCCTGCGGCAGAGCTCAGGAAGCACTGGATTACTACCTT
>JAFADM010000305.1 GCA_023424865.1 Bacillota bacterium
TTTGCATCGGAACCCGATTGGGTGGTATGCCCCAAATGTGCTTCTCCCTTGCCTGAGGGAAGAGTGGGTTATACGCCGCCTCTAAGAAAGAAGGATAAGGCACTGGGAAAAATACTCTTGATTGTTATCTGTGTACCTCTCCTGCTATTAGTTTTAATAGGCCTGCTTGGCTTTAGCAGCTTTAACACCTTGAGCCATTCCTCATCCATGAACACCGCCTACGTCACTCAGGAGCATTATGAGAACCGCCCTGAAATTACCCAATGGCTTAAGGCCTGCGAAGAGGATCCTTCCAAAGCCTATGCGCTTCACTATGAGGTGGAGCAGAACGGGCGAAAGGCCACCCATTATTTGGTTTATATTCCCCAGGCGACACAGGGCATGGACATACAAACCCGCTATCAAACCGGTTTGTTTGGCGCAGCGGTGGAGCTCCGGCTTGCCAAAAGCGGCGATCAGCAAAGCAGGGGAACATCCCTGACCTGCATTTCAAACTATTCGGACAGTTTCGCGGGGCTCAGGGTGTTCATGGAAAATGCCCGGCTCGACTGTGAAATAACAGAGGTGGATTACAATCCCGCCTTGTTTGAACTTTTAGATAACTAAGGGACCTTTGTTATTTAGGGTGTGAACTTTTAGATAACAGAGGGACCTTTGTTATTTAGGGTGTGAACTTTTAGATAACCGAGACACCTTTGCCATGTAGATAGAACGGTTGAAGAGCGCTTAAATGCCGCTTGACAAAACACTTGTTTAATCATACTATGGAATTGAACGATGTTCAATTATGGGAGCGCTTCATGAAATCTGAAAGAACAAAAGAAAAAATTATACAGGAAACCATTTTGCTCATAAAGGCATCCAATGGTGATACGAATAGCATTACCATCCGGAAAATTGCCCAGAACGCAGGGGTAGGCGTAGGCTTGATAAACCACTATTTTAAGACCAAGGATAATTTAATCGAAGTATGTGTACAAACCATTATCAGCGAAGTGATATATGCCTTCCGTCCTGAGACCGGCGAGAATACGGGACCGATAGAAAGAACAAAAAGTGTGGCAAAGCAAGTTATGGATTTTCTTATGGATAATAAACAGGTTTCCAGAGTATCCATTCTTGGAGATATGAAAGAGCCCCAGGTTATGGACAATACCATGAAAACCGTTTTAGGCTTTAGCATGGGTATGTCGGGGGGCCAAATAACAAATGGCCATAAAATCAACGCATTTTTAATTACTTCCGTTTTGCAGGCGGCTTTTTTGCGGAGGGATCTGCTGAATGAAAATCTTGGTGTTGATTTTAATGATAAGAATCAGCGCGACCGCTTTATTGATGCTGTCATAGAAAGGTTTGGATAAATGAAGTATTTAATAATTAACGGCAGCCACCATAAGGGGAATACCTGGCGTATTGTTGAGGCGGTTCGGGAGTCTCTCAAAAGAGAGGATTCCCAAGCTGTCTTTGACGAAATCCATTTGGCCCAGGAGAAGCTGCCCTTTTGCACCGGCTGCAGCAATTGCTTTCGTCTGGGGCATGAGAAATGTCCTCACAGCACAACGGTTATGAAGATAATTGACGCAATAGAAAAGGCTGACGGAGTGATTATTGCGTCCACCACCTATTTCATGAGGGAGACTTCCCTTCTTAGAAATTTCTTTGATCATCTTTGCTTTATGAACCATCGCCCACATTTTTTTAAAAGCAAGGTACTGGTCATAACAACCACAGGAGGGGTAGGCGGAAAAGCTGCGGCAAAAAGCATTTCTTCGTTCTTAATGGCAATTGGTTTTAACAAGAGCTATTTACTGAGTGCGACTTCCAGCAGCTGGAACGATTACAAAATAAACGACAAAACACATTTAAAAATAAATAAAACTGCCGGACGCTTTTACAGGGATGTTTTATCGGGGAAATTACACAGTCCTTCCATACCCCTGCTCATCCCGTACAATCTATTCCGGGGCATGAGCCTGTCCTATGTAAAAGGAACGGAATATGAAACTCTTGACGGTGAATTCTGGACACAAAAAGACCGAATAAATAAGGTTTATGATAAATCCGTTAAGGTGCCCTTCTATAAGAGGCCTTTTGGACATCTCTTTTATATTCTCGGCAAGTATGCCGGAAGAAAAATAACGGTTACCTACAAAAAATAGACCCTAAAAAACCATAAAATTTAAAAAAACTATTGCAGTTAACGTAACGTTAAGCTTTATAGTAAAGAGGAGCGTTTGTTAAAGTGCGCATGTGTCATGCTGAAAGAGGAGATTTAATAAAAAGAGAGAAAGCCGTGCCGGCTTAAGTCCGGCACAAAGGTGTCCGTTACTGCGAGGGGCATGGGACGAGCATGCTCCGGGAGCGGATGCCGGCGGATACAAAAGACGATAGTGCCAGTTATAGCCCTATTGCTGAACTGAAAGGATGAATGTAAATGTCTATAAAGAGTCAGGCCGATTTTTTCTTAATGAACGTACATGATTATTCCAAACCATCCATGGAGGAGAAACTCGGAAATGCGGCTTTGCCCTTGGAAGGCTTCGAGGCGTTTTTCAGACTCTTAAAATACATATACAGCGACTATACCTCCTACGAAATTTCCACAACGGAAAAGACTAAAACAAAGATTGGCATTATGGCAGATGATCTTGAGAATTACCATAATCTCACCAACACCCTCAGTTGTATTTATAAAATGGCTTTATGGGGTCACCTTCATTTTGAAGGCGAAATAAGCCGCTTATCAGTAAATAAAGCCGTCTTCAAAAAGGAATATAAAAAATCAGTGACCTTTCCCTTCAGCATGCTGGAGAAATACGGCTTCTATTTTAAATATTACAAAGGGGACAGGGAGGTTAACACCTATTCTCTGTGCACTTCCTTCGACGTTTATTATGATAATTGCAGCTCACTTATGGAAGCGCTTAAAATCCTGTCCGAAAGAATGCCTGAAGTAAACGTTAAAGAGGATTATGGAACAGCCGAAACCCTTTTTAACCTGGCGGATTATCCAAGTATCGTTCTGGGCGGGAGCACCAAAAGAAAGGATAAAAAGCCCCTGCAGCCTGAAATCCTACAGACAGCAGGCCCTCGTGAGGCGCTGTGGTTGGCAATTGTGAGTACACTGGCAGAAGGCTTAGGCTTAAGTACCGACATTTCGCTGAATGCCTTTGTTTTTCCTCATTGGGCTGTGAAGTTTATAGAGAAGAAAAGAACTGTGTGCACCTTTTTCCTTTACTCGGACAACCTGGGAGTAAGGCTCCCGCTGTCCTATGAGCATGCAAGGGAGATCATCCAGGCAAGAGCTCATCTGCCCGAAAGCATACGGGACAGCATCAGCCGCTTTGGCTGCTGCGGATGCCGAAAATGTGAAAATAAAAGCAATATTGAGGTTTTTGAAGGCGTGGAGCTTTGTCGGATTTCCACAATCAATTTTATTACGGAGGATTCCCGGTTAATTTCAATAGGGATTAATACGGAGGAAGAGGCGGAAGCTGTCTGTCGTATCATTAAGGATTCACTTTGTTAATTAGACTTTTACATAAATAAACCTTAAACTAAATATTACCGTAAGCGCAGCACCTTAAAAGCATTTGCATTTAGGGTGTTTTTTGCAGCCATTTGCGTAAGCAAATCTGGCTAAAAGGGAGGGGCCTCTCCCGAGCTTTTTATTTTGCAGCTTTAATCGGATCCTTAAAAAGCATCACGCAAGGTAAAAACAGCCATTCAATGGAGTGCAAAAATTGAATATCGTGGAATAGTTGATTTTTCGTACTTGTTCACATCACGCTGCCTATTTAGAATGAAGCTCTGAAAGGGCACTGGTATTTAAGTGCTTTTAAGAAAAAAGCATAAACGGAGGCAACGGGATTGGAGAAAATAAGTACAAAACAAAAAGCCGATAGTTTTTTGGGGGAGATAAGAAAAAATGCATTCCTTTATGGAATGACTGTTCCCGGTATTATTCTACTCTTGGTAATGAACTACATTCCCATTGCGGGACTGAGTATGGCTTTCCAGCGCTATTCCCTGAAGGAGGGGTTTAAAAGTCCCTTTGTTGGATTTGAGAATTTTTCCTTTTTGAAAAACAAAAGCATATTCAACGGTATTCGAATCGCATTGCAAAACACACTTCTGCTTAACCTTCTGTTTTTAATAGCCATGACAATCCTATCCGTAGCCTTGGCTATCGCATTCAGCGAGCTTAGCATGAGGCGGTTTTCAAAATTAGCCCAGTCGGTGTCCATACTTCCGTATTTCCTTTCATGGACCGTCATTGCAGCCATTCTGGATATGTACATTAATCCCTCTACCGGGATTATTGGCACTGCCTTTGGAAATTTTTATTCAGAACCCGAAGTGTGGCGTCCCTTGCTGGTATTTATGCGTATCTGGCAGGGAGCGGGGTATCTTTCCATTGTTTATCTGGCGTCCATCACCGGTATTGACACGCAAATCATGGAAGCAGCGCAAATCGACGGCACTACCCGGTGGCAGCGTATCTGGCTTATTACCCTTCCCATTCTTAAGCCCACAATTATCTTAATGACCTTGTTCAGCATTGGCCGTATTTTCAACGGCGACTTTGGTATGATTTACGCTCTGGTAGGGGACAAATCCATGCTTTATCCCACCACCGACGTCATTGATACGTATGTTTACCGCATGATGCGCCAAATGCAGCGGTACGACCTGACCACCGCAATCGGTTTATTGCAGTCAGTATGCGGTTTTATCTTTGTGGTGGGGGCCAATAAGCTGGCTAAGAAAATTGAACCGGATTCGGGAATTTTTTAGGATAAGGGTGAAGTGATGAAGAATACAAACTCAATCCCTCGGTACAACAATAAAATTCATAAAAGCATGGGTGACAGAATCGTTGGTATCGCGTGCTTTGTATTTGCAGCTTTTTTTGCCCTTCTTTGCATCATACCCTTTCTGTACCTTCTTTCCGGCTCTTTTACCATGGAAAGCCAGGTGCTTAGGGGAAACATCAGGATTTATCCTGTCGGATTTACCACAGAGTCCTACAAGGCGTTGTTTTCTGGCAATCAAATATACGTTAGCTATGGGGTTTCTATTGGAGTAACTGCTATGGGTACCCTGTTCAGTATGATTTTCACATCGTTTTTTGCTTATCCTCTGTCCACCGGACGTTTGAAATACGGCGGCAAAATCAGCTTCTATGTGTATTTTACCATGATTTTCAGCGGCGGGCTCGTTCCTACTTACATCTGGTACACCCAGGGGCTGCACATGGGCAATACTTATGCAGTGCTTATCATACCCTCGCTGATGATCCCCTGGAACATGTTCCTGCTCCGCAATTTCTTTGCCGCAATACCAGCCTCACTTGCCGAGTCCGCCCGTATTGACGGGTGCAATGAGCCGGGGATTCTGTTCCGCATCATTCTTCCCTGCTCCAAGCCGGCGCTTGCAACTGTGGGATTGTTTTACGCCCTGGGATACTGGAACGAATGGTACCGTGTCATGCTGTACAATTCAGCGGATAAATCCAAGTGGACGCTTCAGTTTCTCATTATGAAAATGATGAATGAAATTGCCACCATAAAAAGCATGGCGGGACAAGGCGTAAGTGTTGCGGGAATAACTCTGCCTACCACAACCATGAAGCTGGCAACAGCTATTTGTACCATTGGCCCCATTGTCCTGGCTTATCCCTTTGCCCAAAAGTACTTTACATCGGGAATTATGGTTGGAGCAGTAAAGGGGTGAGGGTCCCGGTGAAATAAAATACCACCGTCAATTGGGTTGCTTGAGAGGGGTACGCAAAAGGGGTGCTCCGCTCTTAAGGGACGATTTCCGTAATAGGGAATCTGAACGGTAATAAAATTATAAAAGGAGAATGATCTATGAAAGAGAAGGTCACAAAAAGATTTAAAAGGATCGGGTCGATGTGCCTTGCCCTGCTTATGTCAGCCACACTTATTGCAGGATGCGGGCAAAGCAACACCAATACCAATGCCACGCCCTCCTCATCTGCCACACCTTCGGCAACACCCTCATCCACAGGCACCCCTGAGCCGGAAGTTATTGAAGGCGGTTTTACAAGAGGCATTACCCTGGACAGCCCGGGAACAGTCAATATTTTTGCCTTTGCAGAAGGACAAAACTACCAGAAGGTCCTGGACAAGTTTCATGAGATTACGAAAGATTCACTGAAAACCACGGTAAACTTCCAGTGGGCAACTAAAATAAAGGATGAGCAGCCCCTTAAGCTTGCAGAAAAAGGCGACATTGATTTGATTTTCGATGCAGCATGGGTCAACATGGCCAGCAACGTCAGCCAGGGAATGTACCAGGATCTGAGTAAATACTTTAACAATCCGGATTACCCGGGACTTCAGAAGGCATTCCCCGCGGAAGTTATAGAAGCTATGCGAAATCCATCCGATGGCGCCATATACGGTGTTCCCTTCTTTTCTGAATACAATAACTTAGCTACCATTTTTATTCGAGGTGACTGGCGAGAAGAGCTTGGCTGCCAACCGGTTGTGGATGAGGCGACCCTTGAGGCCTACCTGAAGGCAGTGGATGAGAATAAAGCCAAACTAGGTGCTACCTCCGCTGCCGGTTTGGGAGATCGGGCATGGTACTACTTTAGGAATGATACCTATACCAATCAAGCCAAGAATATCTTTGAAATTGCCGGTACCGGCGCACGTATTACCCAATATGCGTATGCTCTTTTAAATGATGCCCAGAATGAGGTTGTTGATATTATGTATATCGGTGATCCCGGTTCCGAACATCCTCAATTCCCCAACGGAAATTTTATGAACACAAAAACCATTGAATTTTCCCAGCGCTGGGCCAGATATATTAACGAAGATGCCGTATCCATCAGCGGACAGGATGTGCTTGATAAGTTCAAGGCCGGCCTGTACGGTGCCATCGAAAAGGAGCTGGGGGCTTACTCGGATACACTCAGCGGCCTGCAGAAATACGATCCCGATGCCAGGCTGGAATTCTATTTCTATGATAAGGAGCTTGGCAATAAAGAAACGGCTTATATGAATCAGTTTATTGCAAACAATTATATGTTTGTTCCGTATTTCAATGATGATCCGGATCGGGCCATGGCCGTTCTTGACTGGAATTTCCAATGCCAGGCAAACAATGATTTGTTCAGCCGCGGTCTTGAAGGTGAGGACTGGGAAGCGGTAGGGGAAAAGGGCTATCGAGAACTGTACCCCGACAACAAGTATACCTTCCCGTCCTGGCTGTGGAGTGTGTCAGCCGCATATTCCCGGACAGATGCGGATCTTCCCGCGGAAGTCGCCGAGTATTTTGCGTACGCAAAGGATTCTGCCAAATTTAAAACCAGCCCTATTGCAGGCTTCAGCTTTAACACAAAGCCGGTTGAGCTTGAGTATACCGCTTTTACAACCGCCCAGCAAAATTACTACCCACTTTTTATGAACGGTCTTTTCGGCAGTGAGACAGAGGAAAAGCTGAATGAATTCTATGAATCCACAAAGGAGTATTCTTCGGCAATTAAGGATGAACTAAAGAAACAGCTTAATGAATACTTTAAAAATAAGTAATCCATATCATAGTTAATGAAAACGGTCATTTAAACCCAAAGGAGAAAGCCGGCTGTCCGCGTTATAAGTGTGCAGCCTTTTCTCTTTTCCTTATTGGGGAAAGATATTACGCAGATTTGTGCTTTAGCAAAATGACAAGGTCTATTTTAGCTCTGGCTTGATTTTATGCCAGCTGAATTTAGTCCATGTATTCCAGCCATTTGCCGATTCCTATTAAAGGGTGTTATTTTATATAATAGTATCTATTAAAGGGAATAATGGTACCAATTTATTTCCGGCAGCATAAATGAGAACAAACCCAGAAAGGTTACAAGCGGATATGAACAGGTTATGGTATGCCCTTCGCCGGCGGCGCCTGCAAATTAATCTTGTTTTTTCATTTATTCTGGTTGGCGTAGTGCTGGTGGGTATCTTTGCGGCAGTAATAACCAGTACGGTAACCCAGCATGCGACAAAGGAAACGGTTCAGAACTTTAACGACCGGTTTTCTCTTGCCAGCAGAATGGCGGATTATATATTCAGAAACGTTTTTGAGGGCAGCTTTTACCTCTACCATGAAAATGCGGACGCCCGCATTGCCTTATATAATAAATCCTTCTCCGCCGAGGACAAGCTGAAGCTGACCCGGCTCTATCGAACCGGGCAGAACCTTTCCGAGCTTGTCGAAAGCATCTATTTCGTTAATCCCTTTGCTCAGGCGGTTTGTTCTACAAACGGAACCCTGGAAAACATGGAAAATTTTTACGACAAGCCGGCGCTTGAGCTTTTGTCAGGAGATATTAAAAATGTATTCATTATACGCAATCTGCCTGACGGACGTCAGGTGGTCAGCTTTTGCTTTTCCAATACCCGCTATAGTGACAGCCCTTCTGCCGGAGGCCTGATTGTGAACATGGATGCGGAAAAGCTGTGGGATATTTTTAACCGATACGATGATGAAGCCAATGCTATCTGGCTTATGAACAGCGCCGGTCAGGTGCTTTCCGCCTCCAATGAAACAAGTGCGGAGCAGCTTTTCGACGACGAGCTGGTTTCCATCATACGCACCGGAACAAAAAAGGCTTCCTATGTGTTTCATACTGTGAAGGGCCAAAAATCTCTGGTTGTTTATCAAAAATCCGCAAGCTTTGGGCTGATGTTCGTAAGTGTTGTACCTTATTCTGATTTAATAAACAGCACCACCGTATTAAGAGGCAGGATTATAGTTATAACCATTGTTACGCTTTTTCTGGGCCTTTTAAGCTCCATGTTTTTTGTGAGATTATTCTACAATCCCATTCGGGAGCTGATGACACACATTAAAAAGCGGATGGAAAGCAAGCCCACCACGAATAAAAGCGAGTATGAATACCTGATGGATACCTATGATGAAATCCTTAACAACATTTACTCCACCGAGCAGTACAAGCTTAAAATAAGCGGACGGAAGCAGCAGCTTTACCAGCTTCTAATGGGGACCAGCACTGTGGAGGAGGCCTTGCGGGCAAATGATTTTACCGGAGAGCTTTTCATCGTCGTGGTTCTTCGCATGCTTGGTGTTAAGAAGAGTACGGGGCAGTTTACGGCGGTTGACGTCAACCTGTACAAATTCGGAGCAAGCAACATTGCCTGTGAACTCTTTGGAGAAAGGTTCATTTGCGCCAGTGTGGAAAACGGAATCGATTATGTTACCCTTGTTGTCAATGCCCGCCCGGGTGAAAATTTGGAGGGCGAGGCAGTAAATGTGGCAAATAAGGTTGTTGAAAAATGTGCCGAAGCGCTGGAACAGCAATTCAGCCTGGGCATGAGCTCAATTGTAAAGGAGCCGTCAAGCATACCCAAGGCTTATCAACAGGCCATGATTGCATCGGATTACCTGGCTATAAGCGGCCCTAATACCGTAACCTTATGGAACACTATTGCCCCTGTTGAAAGCGCAAGCATCCCTTATCCCTATGAAATTGAGGAAGGCATTGTCAATGCCATGAAGCACAGCGGCGCTCAAGGTGCCGAACAACTGCTGGTCAGCTTTGTCGAGGCCATTTCCAGGGGAAATGTGCAGGACTGCTCCCTCTATATCAGGCAGCTTGCCACCGCCATCAGCCAGCTTATGCGGGCCGAGGCCCCTGAAGAGCCTGACGCCCGGTTTTTAAGTACTGCCTATGCTCTTCCGAAGCAAATCGCCGGCCTGGACACCTTAAAGGAAGCCAGAGAGCTGTTAGAGGAAGCAATCCGCAATTACTGCGCCATTCTGGACAGGAATCAGATACAAAAACGCAGTGAGCTTTTAAGCGGCGTCTTGTCCTATATTGAAAAGAATTACGGTGATCCGGGCCTGTCCGCGGAAAATATTGCGGAGCATGCAGGCTATTCGGCTAATTACCTCAGGAAGCTGTTTAAGGATGCTTACGACTTATCGCCTGTGGATTACCTTCTGAACTTCCGCATGAATAAAGCCAAGCAGCTTCTTATAGCTACGGATTTGAGCACTAAGGAAATTGCCGAAAAAGTAGGGTATCCCAATACAAAATACTTTTATAAGCTATTTAAGAAGGAAACGGACTTGACGGCCCAGAGCTTTCGCAATCAGCATAAGCTGAACCATAAGCTTTAGGCCTAAGCGACAGATTTTACTTCGCCAGGCCCGCGCTTGATGCACTCGGACAGAGCGATACGGATGAGGAGAGAGCGATGAAAAAAACAAGAAAGGCAGCCCGGATTTTAGCTTTCATACTGGCTTTAGCGCTGCTGGCTTTCGCACCCGGCTGCGGAGAGCCCGGTCCTTCAAGTCAAACGCCTTCGGGTACTCCCGGTCAAAGTCCTTCCCGGATATCCTCTGCAAGCCCGGCAGCCGATTCTGAAGGGAACGGTTTTACAACCGGCATAACTCTGAATTCCGAGGGAAGCATTACTGTTTTTGCTTTTGCGGAAGGCCAGAATTATGAGAAGGTCCTCCGGCGCTTTGAGGAGATAACCGGAGGCACCCTTAAAACAAAGCTTCAATTTCAATGGGCTGCCAATATTAAAACGGAACAGCCTCTGAGGCTTGCCGAGCAGGGCGATATCGACCTTATCTTTGACGGAGGCTGGCTCAATGCGGCAAGCAATATCAGCCAGGGCTTGTATAAGGATATTTCCGCTTATTTTAACAATCCGGATTATCCGGGGCTTCAAAAGGCTTTTCCGCCTATACTGGCGGAGGCCATGAAAAACCCTTCGGACGGCAAAATATACGGTATCCCCTTCAATAACAGCTATAATAACCTGAAAACCATTACCCTTCGCGGCGACTGGCGTGAAAAGCTGGGCTGTGAACCGGTTACGGACGATGCTACTCTGGAGGCTTACCTCAAGGCAGTGGACGAGCATAAGAGAGAGCTGGGCGCCGTATCCGCAATGGGCCTGGGAGACAGGGGCTGGTACTATTTCCAGGAGCAAACCTATGAAAATCAACGCAAAAATATTTTTGAAGTGGCCAGCACCGGGGCGCGCATTACCCAGAATGCCTATGTGCTTCTCAACGATGAAATGAACCGGGTGCTGGATGTTATGTACATCGGCGATCCGTCCGAGGAGCACCCCCTGTTTCCTGACGGCAATTTCCTCAACAGCAAGACCATAGCCCTTGCCCAACGCTGGAACCGATACATTAATGAAGATGCCCTTTCCATAAGCGGTCAGGACGTAAGGGGGAAATTTGAAGCCGGACTCTACGGCGCCATAGAAATTGAGCTGGGAGCCTTTATGGAGCTCAAAAACTCTCTTTCAGCCTATGCTCCCGGTGCCCGTCTGGAATTCTATCTCTATGACAGTCAATTGGCCAACCGTGAAAAAGTCTATATGGAAAAGGATCTGTCCAACAATTATCTCTTTGTGCCCTATTACAATGAAAATCCGGACCGGGCCATGGCCGTGCTGGATTGGGTATTTGAGAGCCAGGCCAATAACGATTTGTTTACCCTGGGGATTGAAGGAGAGGACTGGGAAGCTGTGGGCGAGAGACAGTACAGGCTGCTGAATCCTTCCAATAAGTATGTCTTTCCATCATGGCTCTTTAGTATCAATCCCTTCTATACCCGTCAGGACGCGGACGTACCTTCCTATATTATGGAATATTATGCTTATTCCATAGATCCGGGGAATTTTATCAGCCATCCTTTTGCCGGCTTCAGCTTTGATACAAACCCCGTCATGATGGAGTATACAGCCTTTACTACGGCCCAGCAGGATTACTATCCTCTTTTTATGAACGGTGGCTACGGCCCCGACACCAAGGCCAAGCTGGAGGTGTTTCACAGTAAGACCAGGGCTTATAAGGATGTTATCCGGGAAGAGCTGAAGAAACAGCTTAACGACTATTTCAGAAATAAATAGGCCTCAAAAAGCATCAAAATACAACCGGTATCAGAAAGGATAAGCCGAAACCCGCAAGGAAGGAGAAGGCATTGGCCACAAAGGCGTATTCAACAGGGCGTCCTTTGCCTGCCAGGGGCTTTGCTTTGTCCGTTCCCAGGGCAAACCTGTAAATTCCTGCCTCAAGGGCAAAGACGAGAATTTCAAGCCCCAGATAAATTAAGAAGTATACAAAAGAAGCATAGCGGTAATTGAGGCTGTTAAGAAGAAGGTTTAAAACGATTTGTGTGGCAATATTGGTAAAGGTAATGAGCCATAGGGCCTTTTTTGTTCTATAGCCGTATAAAAGGGCGATTAAAAGCTCCAGTACAACGGTTATAAGTATCCTTGCTCCAAGAGAAAGCAGTTCCTTGCCATAGGAATAGTTTTTTTCCACATGAAAGGTGGGTGTGGAAGAAGCGGCAGAATAAAGATTGGTGGCATCCACTTCAAAATAGCTGTCAAAGGCGTAGCGTTCATAGCTGGTATCACTTATGGCAAAGCTGTCGGTTTCGGGAAAATACAGAAGTATTTTAAACTCCTGGGGAGGGTGATAGGTCCATTTATATACAGAGGCATCGTCCGGGACACTAAAATGCTGAAGAAAGTAAAAGCCGTCTGTATCCTTATAAGCCACAAACTTTTCCCAAATCTCAAAATCCTTGTCTCCTGCCTTGTAAGAAGCACTGGATGGATCGCCGCTATAAACCTGATAGGGTCCGTAGCCGGAGGATTTGGATAAAAGGGTGGCGTAAACAGAGGTCTGCTCAAGACCGTTGAAGGTGATTACGACGGAAGGCTTCGGGCCAGTGTCGGCAAAGGCCGGTATGGAAAAGATAAACAGAGAAATAAAAAAGCTCAGTGCAATGAATGCAGCACAACGAAATCCCATACGGTCAAGTCCCTTTTTCATAAGCCACCTCCCAAGAGTAAAGACGTAGAATAGATGGAAAGGTTCACCCAAAAACTAAAAAACAAGGGGATTAACTCCCCCTGTTTAGCGTACGTACCGCTTCGGCCAGCTGCTCCAGCGCCTGAGTGAGATTTGCTCTGGGAGTAGCCAGGTTGAAGCGAATAAAGCCGCTGCCCTCGCTGCCGAAGGTATGGCCCTGGGAAAGCCAGAGCTTTGCCTTATCTCTGAGAAAAGCTTCCAATTCCTCGTCGTTAAGGCCGAGCTTTCGAAAATCAACCCATTGAAGATAGGTTCCCTGGAGCCTGTCGGCAGTAATTAAAGGAATATTCTCCTCCAGATAATGACGGAAATACGCAGCATTGGCGCCGAGATAGGAAAGCAGCTGGTCAAGCCATTCATCTCCCTCACGGTAAGCCGCTTCTGCGGCGATTAAGCCGTAAACGGAGCCTCCCTTTATGCCAAGGCTTTCGGTAAACCGGGTAAACTGATCCCTGAGTTTGGGATTGGGAATGAAAATATTGGAGGTTGCCAGTCCCGCCAGATTAAAGGTTTTACTGGGAGCGGTGCAGGTAAGGCTGTTTTGTGCAAACTCCTGTGAAATGGACGCAAAGGGGGTATGCCTGTTTCCGTCCAGCATCAAATCCGAGTGAATCTCGTCGGATATAACAAGAACATCATGCTTTAAGGCAAGCCGGCCCACCGCCGTAAGCTCCTCGGGTGTGTACACCTTTCCGATGGGATTGTGGGGGTTGCATAGAATTAAAAGCTTTACCAGAGGCCGAGAAAGCTTGGCTTCCAAATCCTCCAGATCCAGCTCGTAGCCGCCCTCCACCCGCTTAAGCGGATTATTCACAAGCTGGCGCCCGCTTCGAAGAACACTTCTGGCAAAGGGGTGATAAACGGGAGGCTGAATAACCACCTCGTCTCCCGGCAGAGTAAAGGCGTGAATGGCCAAAAACAGTGCCTCCACAACTCCGGAGGTAATGACCAGCCAGTCCTTTTCCACCTTAAAGCCCTGACGGCGGCTAAACCAGCCTTGCACCACCTTGAAATAGTCCTTTGGTATACGATCGTAGCCGTAAATATTATGCTGAGCCCGCCTTTGAATGGCCTCTGCCACCTGGGGAGGAGATTCGAAGTCCATATCCGCCACCCAGAGGGGCAAAAGATTGGGATGGCTCCATTTGGCGCTTTGAGTATCGCGCCGTTCAATGATTCTGTCAAAGTCATAGTGTGTTGGCATGGTTTCACGCTCACTTTCACAGGTTCGGCTAAAATTACATTTCCGCTGCATTTTTAGCAGACCCCTGGCTGTTTTTTTACTTTAATTTTAAATCGTATAGTTCCAATCGTCCACAACCCGTTTCAAAAACTGCCGGGTACGCTCCTTTTTGGCATGGACAAAGAGATCATCCGGAGTACCCTCCTCCACCACCATGCCGTCGTCCATGAAAATCACACGATGGGCTATCTTTCGTACAAAGTTCATTTCATGAGACACAATGAGCATGGTCTGCCCCTCATCGGCCAATTGCTTTATAACAGCCAGCACTTCCCCCACCAGCTCGGGATCAAGGGCGGAGGTAGGCTCGTCGAAGAGAATGATTTCAGGCTCCAGAGCCATGGCTCTGGCAATGCCCACCCGTTGCTGCTGTCCTCCTGAAAGCTCGCTGGGATAAGCGTTGAGACGTTCTCCCAGGCCAACCTTGTTAAGCGCGTGAACGGCTGTTTCATGGGCCAGGTCCTTTGGGATCTTTCGTGCTACAACAAGGCCCGCCGTCACATTTTTTAAAGCCGTCATGTTCTTAAACAAATTGTATTGCTGAAAAACCATGGCTGTTTTACGGCGAAGAGACAAGGTGTCGTGACGGGTCATATATCCCAAATGCACGGTTTTGCCGTCCAGGGTAAGGGTGCCCTTATCCGCCCGCTCAAGAAAATTAATACAGCGCAGAAGAGTGGTTTTGCCTGAGCCAGAAGGACCTATAACAGCAACCACCTCTCCGCTTGCGATGCTCAGGTCAATACCCTTTAAAACATGGCTTTTTCCAAAGGCTTTATGTATATTCCTAATTTCAATCAATCAGGTGACACCTCCTTTTAAGTGGGAACGTACCTGTTTTTCTGCCTGGCGGGTCAACTGCTCCACCAGAAGGGTGAGAAGCCAGTAAATAACCGCTACGGCGCAATAGGCCTCCAGGTAACGGTAATTGCCGGCGGTTTTCATGGAGGTGCCCTGAATCATCTCAATGATACCCATGAGATAGGCAGCCGATGAGCCTTTAATAATACCGATAAAGGCGGAGCCAAGTATGGGAATGGCCACGGGCAGGCTCTGGGGCAGCACCACATGACGTATGGACTGAATTCGGGTCATGCCTATCGAGTAGCTGGCCTCATACTGCCCCGCTTCCACCGACAGAAGGGCGGTACGGATCCCTTCGGACAGAAAGCCTGCCGAATTGAAGGTAAAGGCAATGAGCACAACCGCCATTTTACTGATTTGGGATAAATCCCAGTGAAGGGCCTCATAAACACCCCGTACGGCATAGTAAAAGAGAAACATTTGCAGAAGCATAGGCACTGAACGAAAAATAACAACATAGGCCTGAGCCATATTCCTAAGCCAGGGCACACGGTAAATTCGGGCAAGAGCAAGGCCCGTACCCAACAGCATTCCCCACAGGAGTGGGAGGATGCTTAATAGAGCCACTACCGGGATATAGGATAGGGCAACCGTAAGCTCATATAGAAAAAAGGAAGGGCTGAACGAAATTCCCATAGGCCTTATCCTCCTTTTGCCAGCGCGGTTCCCCGGCTGAGCCTCCGGTTAAGCCTTCCAAAGCTCCATTCAAGGAGCAGGCACAAGCCAAAAAAGACTATGGCGGCACAGACATAGCCCTCAAGATACCGGAAGGTGAGAGCTGCGTTGGCAGCCGCCATGCCCATAATATCAAGTACTCCGGCGGCGCTGTAGGCCAGGGAGGTATCTTTTAAAAGGCTCGACATGCTGTTGGCCACCGCAGGCAGCGCAATACGCACTGCCTGGGGAAAAACCACATGGATAAAGGACTGAAAGCCTGTCATTCCAACAGCGTAGGCGGCCTCGCTCTGCCCGGCCTCCACACCCGAAACCGAGGAGCGAAAGATTTCCGATAAAAAGGCGGCGCTGTTAAGTGCGTAAGCCATAACCACAAACACCACCGGCGGCCACAGCCTACGCACATTAATGCCGGTAATACGCCAGATAAACCCGGGCAGGACCAGATTGCAGATTAAAAGCTGAATAAGGATGGGTGTTCCCCGTACAAAGGAGACGTATAGGGAAGCCAGCTCCTTTGCCACAGGGACACGGTAAAGCCTTACAGCCGCCAGAATTACCGCCAGGACAATGCCAAGGGCGAAAGCCGACAGCGTAATAAGGAGGGTCATGGGGATGCTCCCCACTATTCGGGGAAAAACCGTTAAAAATGCATTCCAGCTAAAAAACCTAGCCATTGGATTTTATCCCTTCATGAAAATCAGGACAGGGGATGGGGCTGGAAACCTGAGCTTTAATCCTGAGGGGTGTAATCGGCGCCCAGCCATTCAACGGAGAGCTTGGAAAGAGTACCGTCAGCCTTAAGATCAGCCAGCGCCTTGTCAAATACCTTTTGAAGCTCACTTCCGGTTTGCTTGTTGAAAAGGTAGAAGGTTTGGGAATCACTGACCGGCTCGCCTGTCGTTTTAATTTTTGCGTCGTATTCCTCCTGGTAGCGGGGCACATTTCGCTCTACACTAATAAAGGCATCACCCACACCGTTTTCAAGATCCTCAATCATAAGGGGTGTTGAATTGGAGAAGATAATCTCAAAGGGCTTGCCATTCTCCTCGTTCCACTTGTTGGCAATGTAATAGGCATTATTGGTGGTGGAGGTGGAAATGAGCTTTTTCCCCTTCAGGTCTTCAAAAGACTGGATGCTGTCCTCCTCTTCACGAACCACCAGATAGAGCTCGTAGGTTGTATACCCTTCGGTTCCGTAGAGATACTTTTCATTGCGTTCCGTGTTGAATTCAAATTGATGAGCGGCCAAATCGATTTTTCCCGATTCAAGGGAAAGCAGGATATTGGCAAAGTCAAAAATCTGATAAGTGAGGCTGTAATCGGGAAGACGAGCGTCGATTTCATCCAAAACAGCCTTTTCAAACCCTGTCAGCTCGTTTTTTTCATTTAAAAAGCAGTAGGGGTTGTAGCTGGAGCCGGTACCCACAATGACCTCCGTGACACCCTTCTGTGTGGAGCTGGCGCATCCGGCAAGGCCTGTTAGCGCAAGGGGCAGAGAAAGCAGCAGGACCGCAAAGGCTTTTTTATGGATTTTCATGCTTTATTCCTCCTTTTATAATGTGTCTGTCATTTTAAAAGCAATGAGAAAATGAAATGTCATAGCATAATACATATTATTCATATATGATTAACATGTTAATCTTTTGAACAGTATAGCCGAAAAAAAAGTTTGTGTCAATAAATTGTGTCAATAATAAGGATAAAAATGTTATAACTATCTCAGATTACCTCAGATTA
>JAFADM010000328.1 GCA_023424865.1 Bacillota bacterium
GACGTACCGGTAAGGGGAGCAATAGCGCCCTTCTTTTCTTTAAACTGGGTAAGCATTTCCGTCCATTCGTCAAGGGTTTCCGGTGCGGAAAGGCCAAGCTCCGTCAGCCAATCCTGGCGGGCAAAGGTACCGGTGGTGGTCTTTACATACCCTACGCCTACGGCAGGGAACATATAAAGGCTTCCGTCGTCGGTTCTGGCCTGCTTGCTCACATTGGCATCCGTATCCAGAAGCGCTTTAAAATCCGGTGAGTTAACATCTATAAGATCATTAATTTTTATAATAATCTGATCACTGATAGCCTTTTCCGGTCCTCCGGGATAGCTTCCCCAACCGTACTCAATGAAATCGGGAAGATCCCTTGCGGCAATCATCAAATTGAACTGTTCCTTTTCCTGCCCTGCCGGAGGGTGCTTGAAGTCAATTTTTATATTTGTCAGGCGCTCCATTTCCTTGAAGATTTCCACTTCGCCGTAGCTGGAGACTACAGCGGCAGCGTTTCCGTCAAGGGGCGCCCAGTAGGTAAGAGTAATGGGGTTCTCGGAAAAGAGTGTCCTGCCCGGCTCCCGGTTGTCCGGCGTCGGGGTTGAGGTGCCGGGTGTTGAGGATGCCGGCGGTGTGGGTGTGCCTGAATTGGTACCCACTGAGCCGCAGCCGCCCGCAAGAAGCGTAAAGGCAACCAGCGCAGCAGGTAATGCCCTTCTTAATTTAGAAGCTTTTTTCATTTCAAGATTCCTCCCATTTTTCATACTCCAAATTAATCCCGGGATAAGGAACAAGAGCTCTCTGTTCCCATTGTAAACAATCCTTCAAAAATAGGAATTTCCAATTTTTAAATTACGATCTTTGGTTTACAATTGGGAGGATCAATCTTTTACATGGAGGATCGAATTTTTACTTTTAAACAAGAATTTACATATATGGAATTCATTTTACTCATTCATTGGTTGATTCAGACTGGTTATCCTTATATTTTCCCGGTGTAATACCTTCATATTTCTTAAAGGCGCGGATAAGGGTTACACTGTTGCTGTATCCCACTTTATTTGCAATTTCTCCAATATTCCCCTTTTGCTTCTTAAGCATTTCCTTTGCCGCCTTTAGGCGCACCCGGCTGATAAAGTCAGGAATGCCCTCTCCTGTCTGCTCTCTGAAAAAGCGTGACAGGTAGGCAGGATTGAGATGAAAGGTTTCGGCGATGGATGCGTTGCCCAGGTTCATGTCCCAGTAATTAGCCTGGATAAAGGCTATGATATCATCCTTTAGGCGGGTGTTATGACTGCCCTTTTTACTGTCGATATGGGTGCAGACCCTTTCCAGAATCTCGTTGAGGCCGGCACGCATTTCCTGTACGGTTTTATGGCGTAAAAGATTCTTCACCGGATCCGCCAGCTGCCACAACTCATCCTCCGGACTTTCATTAAACTCGTACAAGGTCTTCATTACCGTTGCGCTGACATCAAACATCAGGCAGCGCACCAGCTCGGGAGGCAGAGACTTCTGCTCCAGATTGGTATTAAAAATGTTATTGACGATACTTTTGGATTTATCGCTGTCCCCGGACTTTATAGCACTTGCAAGCTGCCGCTCCACCTCCAGGGAATAATGATATACCCCTTCAGCCGAAGGGATGTCGTCAAAGCTTATGATTTGGCCGCAGCCGGCAATCATACGGTACTCAATGGCTTCCATGGCCTCCTGATAAGCCAGGGGAAGCTCTGCCGGCGTTTGATGAAGGCCGCTTATGGATATGGTTATGTAGATGTATAAATTCTCCTTATGAAAATCTCTCGTTTCTCTGGCAATACGAAGAAGCTCCTTCTTGCCCTCCTCCAGTCCAACATTTCGAAGCACGGCAATACAGGCAATCATCCCGTTGACATCGACAATTTCACAGGAATGGCTTTGTTTGGCCAGCTCCTCTACCACATTGGAAATAGTAAATTCCACCAGCCCCAGCTTTTCTTCCTCCGGCTCCACATCCTCTTCCGTAAAAAAGCCTCTGTAATCCTCGATGTTAAAAAGGAGCACGGCCAGCCGCCCTTCTTCAAAATGCACATCATAGGAGTGAAGCATTTCCTCCAGACTCAAAGGGGATACCCGGCCCAGCAAAAGCCGGGACAGAAAAGTACGTCTGAGCTCGCGGCTCTGCTTGTCCAGCTTTCGGCCAATGGTCTCCTTTTCGGAAAGGGTATTGTAAATAACTTCCCTTATAAATTGGAATTCATTTCGGGAGGTAATTTGTGGCTGTGTGGTTCTGCTTTTTAACACACCCACCAGCTCGTTTACCGGATTATAGTTTTTACGGGCAAAATAAAGAGCCATAGCCGCGCCTAATACCATACAGCTTAAAAGGCCGGTAACTGTGACCTTTCGGACATAAGCCGCCTTTTCCATAAAAACGTTGACAGGAAAAACGGAAACGTATTTCCAGCGGTTTACCGTGGAGGAGGCATAGGAAACCACCCATTCGGTGTCCTCCCAGCGATAATTGAAAAGGGCGCCGTTCCCGTCCAGCTCCGCATACTTTAAACCCGAAATAACGTTGGCTTTAGAGGTGGTAAGAAGGATTTCGTCATTTTCATCCATTATGAAAAAATGACCATCCCGTATCCATTCCATATTGTCAATGAGAGTTTGTATGTAGGCGTTATCCAAAAGCACCACAAGAGAGGCTCCGGAATAGGCGCCGGACAGAATGGATTGGACAAAGGCAAGACTATGGCCCTCCGCGCTGTATTCCTTGCTGACACCCAAAGAGCGAATAACATTTCGGTTATCCCCCTTTACCATATCATACCAGTCATCATAGGACAGGCTGCTTTTACCATGAAAATCATTCCAGGCCACATTGGGTTCATAATAGGCATTATTTCTTAAGACAAAATCACCGCTCTTAAAATACACATAATGGGCTTTGAACAAACCGCTCATAAGCCCCTTATTCATTTCATAGCGTACAACCTCGCTTATGAGATAACGATCGGAATAGGTCAGCGGCTTTTTAACAGTGGAAATGGACTTAATCTTATCATTAATGGCCAGCTCCGTTGAAAAACGCTGGATTTCCCACAGGCTATTGTCGATAACCTGCACTACCTGCTTTAATATAGCGGTGTTGGCCCGGTTGATTTCCTGTTCGATAACACTGCCTGTCCCAATATAAACAAAAAGGCTGGCCACAATGGGGATGAGAAGAATGGCCATATAGGATATGATCCAGGAAATCAGGATACTCCGTTTTCCGTGTCCCGTTTTCTTCATAGTACCATCATCCATTCCTATTTTGGTTTT
>JAFADM010000439.1 GCA_023424865.1 Bacillota bacterium
TCCTCCAGGTCATAAGGAGGTTTCTTTTGCATATTGTTCTCTATTATCCTTTGGGAGGTTTTAATCTATTTGTACCGCTTGGTTTCTCTCGTTAAAGATAAGCTCCGGCCCTCAATGAAAACCACCCGTCCTGAGGGGCTTTCAACCGAATTCTCATCTTGTCCCTATACATCCTATGCATTTTGTCCCTGTTTGGACAATGTCTTATAGCCATTTTATATATAAAATCATGTACAAAAAAACGGCGCTGCCTTTTGGGGCCGCACCGTTTTATAACTCATGCCGGTTTTAACTTATAGGGCTTTATTAATGGCAGACAGGCTTTCAGCCCCGCTGCTTTGCAATTTCAAACAGAATCAGTCCGGCTGCAACACCGGCGTTAAGAGAAGAAATGGTACCCTTTAGCGGGATGCGGACGTTAAAGTCACAGGCCTCGCTCACAATGCGGCTCATGCCTTCACCCTCGTTTCCGATAACCAAGGCGATAGGTCCCTTTAAATCAGCATCGTAATAGTTTTTATCACCTTCCATATCAGAGCCGATAATCCAAAGACCTTTCTCCTTAAGCTCGGTAAGAGTCTGCACCAGATTGGTAACCCGCGCAATGGGAACATACTCCTGAGCACCAGCAGCTACCTTGGCCACCGTTGCGTTAAGGGAAACGGAACGGCGCTTGGGAATAATAATGCCATGAACGCCGGCGCATTCGGCGGTTCTTATAACGGATCCGAAATTATTGGTATCGGTAATGCCGTCCAACACGAGAAGGAACGGCTTTTCGCCCTTTTCCTCGGCCAGTGCCAGCATGTCCTCAACTTCGGCATACTCATGAGCTGCAACCTCAAGGATGACGCCCTGATGAATCCGGGTTTTGGACATGAGATCCAGCTTGCGCCTGTCCACATATTGTACAGGAACGGCTTTTTCTCTTGCCATAGCTGCAATTTTGAGAAGAACGGCTTCTTCACTGTCCTTTTCTATATAAAGCTTATTAATGGGCCTTCCGGATTTAAAAGCCTCCAGAACGGGATTCCGGCCTTCAATTCTGTCTTCCGTTTCTTCGGAAGCTTCCACAAGCCCGTCTCTTTCTTCCCCGATTTTTGCGGTTACAGGAGCCTCGACTTTTGCAGGATGCTCGGACTTTACAGGATGCTCGGACTTTGCAGGATGTTCGAACTTAACAGGAACTCTTTGGGGCTTTTTCAGCCTCTGATCAAAGCTCTTTCCTGTAGAGGGGCGCTCCTTATCGAAGCCGCGTTTTTCCCGGAAGCCTTCGCTTTGGCCATATTCCCGCTTTTCACCAAAGCTCTTTTTATCGCCATAGCTTCTTCCTTCACCGTAGCTGCGCTTTTCGCCAAAGCTCTTTTTATCGCCATAGCTTCTGCCATCACCGTAGCTGCGCTTTTCGCCAAAGCTCTTCTTATCGCCGTAGCTTCTGCCCTCACCTTAGCTGCGCTTTTCGCCAAAGCTCTTCTTTTCGCCGTAGCTTCTGCCCTCACCATAGCTGCGCTTTTCGCCAAAGCTCTTCCTATCGCCGTAGCTTCTGCCTTCGCCAGTGCTGCGCTTTTCACCAAAGCTCTTCCTATCGCCGTAGCTGCGTCTTTCGCCGAAACCGCCTTCAGAGCCTCTGTCTGAACCTTCAAATGCTTTCCCGCCATCTGAGCGGGAAGTCTTTCCGAATTTATCCCCTGAGGAATAGCTGCGGCCCTCGCCGCCTTTTCGTGCATCGGAAAAGGGTTTACCTCTACCTGTACCCTTGCCGCCATGCCTGCTTACGCCCTGCTTTCGCTGGCCATATTCTTTTTTATCCATTTGTCTTCTCCGTTTCCTGATTTTCAATAATTGCTGCCGATGCTTCCAGGAATGCTGTTAATCTTTCCTTTTTGTCCGTCAGGTACAAAAAGCCCAGCACAGCCTCCAAAGCGGTAGCATAATGGTAATCCTGAACGTCAGCATTTTTGGGTACCGTATTGGATTTCGCATTGCGCCCTCTTCTGAAAATATAGGCTTCGTCCTCATTGAAATTCTTAATTAATTCTTTGGCGATCCGGGCCTGGGATGCTGCCTTAACATATCTGGTAGCATTGAGATGAAGCTGATGGGATGTACCTTTTTTCTTTATTATCAGTCTTTCGCGTATAAACATATTAAATACGGCGTCTCCCATAAACGCCAGTACCGCAGGCTGCATAAGCCTCACTTCATCATCCCGTTCAAGCGGCATTTCCAATCCTCCCGGAGTATCCGACCAAATTCACCAAGCTATTATATCACAAGCCGATCCCATGTCTATAGTGTTCGCAAAATTTTCATATGTAGTAATGATTATTTCGTTAAAATAAGGACCAGAAGGATGGTATTTTAAGGTAAGGAATGAGCTGGCTCCACCCAAGAAAGAAAGAAAAGAAGGCATGTAGAAAAGGGAGGGCCAGAATGGCAAGCACCAGATATTTAAGAATCTGATCGCTGTTCATTTTCAGGGAAAGCGTGGGAAGCATGACCACCAGTAAAACCGGTACGGCATAAATTAAAAAGGCAGGAAGATGCATTACGCTTCCGTAAACACCGACAATAAAGCCTCCGAACACGGTTAAGACACCTATTAACGCTACAAGAAAGGATTTTACTTTGTACTGTCCACCCAGAACCCAACGGATAATACACAAGAATAAAAGGTACGCACAGGCTGCCATGACAAGAATACGGAAGCCGCTATCCATTAACCCACATTTCCTTTCCTGTTAATGGGATGGGGAAAAGCTCCCCCTCCCGTAAACATGACCGACAGCCCTTCGCGTACACGAAGCCGGCTCTTAAGCGGAGGGCTGTCCGGTTTTTCTTACTTCACAACAATATTAACCAGTCTGCCTTTAACCACAATGACCTTAACAATCTGCTTGCCTTCAATGTAGGGAGCTGCCTTTTCATCTTCAAGGGCCGCCTTTTCAATGACTGCGTTATCGGCAGAGGAAGATACATTTATTTTGTATTTTACCTGTCCGTTTATCTGAACAGCCAGTTCCACTTCATCCTTTACAAGAGCCTTTTCATCATATACAGGCCAGGCTTCATTGAAAATGGAGAAGGAATAGCCCATCTTTTCCCATAAATCCTCGGCAAAATGAGGTGCAAAGGGTGCAAGAAGCTTAACCAGATCAGTAAGTACAGCTGCAGCCAGCTCTCCGTTTTCCCCGTTTTGGGCATCGTACTTATAAAGAGCGTTAACCAGCTCCATAAGCCTTGCCACTGCCGTATTAAACTGAAACACCTCAATGTCTGCCGTCACACTCTTTATGGTATTGTGACGCACAAACTCAAGCTCCTTTTCATCCGCCCCCAGTGGCTTTGTAACAGCCTTGCCAAAAGTCTTTCCGTCTTCAAGGTATTTGTCCGCGATTCGCTCCACGCGGGACACAAACCGGTCAATAGCCTTTATTCCGTCGTCGCTCCAGGGGCCGCCTTCCACATAAGCAAAGCCGAAGGCCAGATACATGCGGAAAACATCTGAGCCGAATTTGGTAATGTATTCGTCGGGGGAAACGGTGTTGCCCCTGGATTTGGACATACGCTGTCCGTCGGGACCCAGAATGGTTCCCTGGTGTACAAGGGAAATAAAGGGCTCGTCAAAGTTAAGATAACCCATATCCCGCAATGCCTTTGTAAAGAAGCGTGCATAGAGTAAATGCATGGCCGCATGCTCGGCACCGCCCACATACTTGTCCACAGGCAGCATTTTATTAATCCACTCCGTATTGAAGGCTTCCTTTTCGTTCCGGTTGTCCGGATACCTTAAGAAATACCAGGAAGAGCAGACAAAGGTGTCAAGGGTATCGGAATCCCGCTTTGCAGGCCCGCCGCAGACAGGGCAGGTGGTATTGATAAAAGCATCACACTTGGCCAGAGGCGATTCACCGTCAGGCTTAAAAACCACATCGTAAGGAAGCTCAACAGGAAGCTGGCTTTCAGGGACCGGTACAGTTCCGCAGTGATCGCAATACACAACGGGAATAGGCGTCCCCCAATAGCGCTGACGGGATACCAGCCAGTCTCTTAAGCGGTAGGTTACCTTAAGGCTTCCCTTGTCTGTTTTTTCAAGCTTCTTAACAATTTCTACACGGGCATCGGCAGAGGATAAACCGTCGAACTCTCCGCTGTTTGTCAAAACACCATACTCAACGAAGGGAAGGTTGTCCGTAGTTGAACTGTCGGCGGCCTTTATCACCCTTTTTACAGGAAGGTCAAACTTAACCGCAAATTCGTAGTCTCTCTCATCGTGGGCAGGAACCGCCATGACACATCCCGTGCCATATCCGGCCAATACGTAGTCGGCAATCCAGATAGGCACGCTTTCACCAGTTAGGGGATGCACGGCATAAGCTCCGGTAAACACACCTGTCTTTTCCCTCACCGTGGAGAGGCGATCAATTTCTGATACCTTTTTAACCATATCACGGTAAGCTTCCACCGCTTCCCGGTACTCCGGCGTGGTAAGCTTGTCCACCAGCTCGCATTCAGGTGCAAGAACAACATAAGTAACGCCCAGCAGGGTATCGGCCCGGGTTGTGAATACCTTAAAGGATTCGTCCGAATTAGCCAGGGCAAACTCAATTTCCGCTCCCTCGGAACGGCCTATCCAGTTCATCTGGATTTTCTTGGTCTTATCCGGCCAGTCCAGGCCGGGCAGACAGTCTAAAAGCTCCTGAGCGTATTCTGTAATTTTGAAGAACCATTGAGTGAGGTTCTTCTTGGTAATCTCCGAGTGGCAGCGCTCGCAGCTTCCGTCCACTACCTGCTCATTGGCAAGCACGGTCTGGCAGCTTGGGCACCAGTTAACCGGCGCATTTTTTCGATAAGCCAGCCCCTTTTTGTAAAGCTGGAGAAAGATCCACTGAGTCCATTTATAATACTCAGGCTTACAGGTAACCACCTCATAATCCCAGTTGAAGGTAGCGCCCATGGCCTTAAGCTGGTTTTCCATAGTTTCGATGTTGGCCAAAGTGGAATCCTTAGGGTGAATGCCTGTTTTTATGGCGTAGTTTTCCGCCGGAAGGCCGAAGGCATCGAAGCCCTGAGGATGAAACACATTATAGCCCTGCATGCGCTTCATGCGTGCCCAGGAATCGGTAAGGCCGAAATTGTACCAGTGCCCCACATGAAGCTTTGCACCGGAGGGATAGGAGAACATCTCCATGCAGTAAAGCTTCTTGTCCAGCTTTTCACGGTCAAATTGATAGATTTCGCTATCGGCCCATT
>JAFADM010000457.1 GCA_023424865.1 Bacillota bacterium
AGCTCCCGGGATTTTTTTATTGATATAAGGCCAGCCAATGATAATAAGAAGGGCAATGGTACCCACAAGAACACTGCCGATATCTATAGTGCCGATGGCCTTTATGTATTCGTGGATGCGCTCAATAAATTCAGAAGGGTTTTTCTCTGTTTTGAGACCAAGAAAATCCTTAATCTGCTGAGAAAAGATGACCACGGCAATACCGCTGGTAAACCCTGTTGTAATGGGGTAGGGGATGTATTTTATAACACCGCCCAGCTTCACCAGGCCCATAAAGATCATGATGATTCCCGCCATGATGGTGGCAATCACAAGTCCCTCATACCCTTTCTTTTGTATAATGCCGTAGATAATGACTACGAAGGCGCCGGTTGGTCCGCCAATTTGAACGCGGCTTCCGCCAAGAAGTGAAATGATAAAACCTGCAATGATAGCTGTGTACAAACCTTTTTCCGGAGAAACCCCGGAGGAAATAGCTAATGCAATGGATAGCGGAATGGCGATGATGCCTACAATGAACCCTGCGGTAAGATCCCTAAAAAGCTGCTCTCGGGAGTAGCCTTCCTGTAAAACAGTAAATAACTTAGGCTTTAACATAAATCCCTCACATGTTTTAAAAAGCTGTTCCATTTGTTTAATTCAAGTCAGTCAAATTGCATTTTGTATACGCAACACTATATAAGCTATCACTTTCATTTCGTTCTGTAAATGGCATTTTACGTTTCTTTGTTTAATATTATGGGATAAAAAAGCACAGCTCCAGCGCTCAATCAGCGTTGTTGCCGGTTAAAATCATGTATCAGCCTTCTCAAGTGAATCCCGTTGGCAGGGTGCCTAGTGTAGATTGTCCCTGTAATAAGCCAGCAGCAGATCAACCATTCGGCCGTAGCTTTTAACCCCGTCTTCCAATCCGTTTATTTTAAGGTAGGAATCGTTTACTTTTGTAGCCACCTTTTTTGTAATACCCTGGAATTGCTTCCAATAGGCCTGAGAGGCAGTGATGTCCCGTGAATAACCGTCACCCATTTTTTCAACAAGCTGGAAATAGGTGTCCTCGTTAGCGCCGTACAGTGCATTCATAGAGTATTGAAGTGCCATCACCGTACCGGAGTACTGAAAATCAACGTCAGGATGTGCCATGCAAGCCAGCCAGGCAATGAAATTAGCCTCGTCCTCCGGTGCAAAGCCCCTTTGATGGGCCATTTCATGCATGGTCGTGGAAGCTATTTCGTATTGAGGGATATCCGTATCCACATTGGCTTCGCCTGTGATAACGGTGTAGATACCGATAATATTGGTGTGGGACATGAAGCGGGAAAAAAGAATACCCTTGGCTTTGCCGTAATTGCCGCCTAAAAAGGGATATTCCTTGGAAAGGGCATTATAACCCAGCTGAGCCCTGTCTGCAATGGAGGCAAAACCGCCGGGAGCGGTCATAACACCCTGACCGTCTTCCTCTACTTTAAGGCGCAGGGCATTTGTGGTATCAATGAGATAATTACATAATTGGGTAAGCTCCTCTACCGAGGATTCCCGGGTTTCTATACCCGCGCTTTGTGCGAAGGAATGGCGTTCGTAATTAATATTCCATAAAAGCGTCTGCAAAAAGAGCCATAAGCCTGTAATCATGGCTGCCATTGAAAGAAAGGGAAGAAAAACCGAAAGCTTGCCAACCGGTGTTCGAACTGCCTTTATTATCAGTAAAACAAGCTTTATGGGGATAAAAAGAACCAAAAAAAGAATGATAAACTCGATGAGCGAAAAAGGCAAAAGACCGGTAAGCCTGCTTAGAGTACCCATGATAATTGGAAACAGCCCCCTGGAGTAAGTGTACTCGGTAAAATCGGGAAAGAGGGATAACAGTCCTTTTATTAAGAAACCCAGGGGGATGAGCAGAAGAAATAAAAAGCGCAGCCAGTATTTTCTCGTGGCCTTGCGCCGGGCAGCCCCTCTGTATCCAAAACTATTTAACCGTTTCAAAGGTCATACCTCCTCTTGTATCTTTAAAGCCGTCCTTTGTTATGGCTTTCATGTACCTGGCAGTGTCAGATAGAATAATTGTCTTTATCATAGCATAACCCAGGTTAAGTTGATAATTTCTTTTTGATGTGTACTATTTATTAGAAGTGCCATTTATATACGTTTTTTCTCTGCTATTAAGAGAAGGTATAGTTAAAAAACCAAAGTATAACAAGTGAGGGCCGGAAGAGGCGGTAAAAAGCCCCGCTTCCAAATAAAAGCGGGGTGACGGAATAAGGCTTTACTATTAGTAAAAGTGGCTTTATAGAAATATGCTCAGGCTGAAAACCCATAAAGGTTTTTTTGATTTTTCATCATGCTGTAATAATCCAGTACCATGGAAAAGAGCGCTTCATCAGGATTAAGACCGCATACCTGTGCCAGCACGGCTTCAGCGCCGTCCTCTCTCACAAGCCCGTAAACCTCGTTGGCTGCCTCTGGGCTTTCTCCCTCAAAGAGCAGTGCAGCGCCCATGCCCATGGCCATATTTACAGGCAGAATGCCATGACGGAGGCATAGCCGGGCCGCTCCCGTCAAGCGATCCTCCGGAGCCAGCTTTCGGCGGGTATCCCTTCCTACACGCTGCACCGTATCACCCAGGGCCTTGTTCCCGAAACGCCTTATTAAATTATCCACATAGGTTAAAAGCTGTGGCAGAGGTGACCCATGTTCCAGAGAAAGAGCCACTGCCGAATCCTGCATAGCCTTTATGACAAGGCAGCGAAGGTAGGGGTCGGCCACCACCTCCCAGATAAAGGTATAGCCCTTAAGGCCTCCAAGATAGGCTGAAAGGGCATGCCCCATATTATGAATAAATAGCTTTCTCTGAATATAAAAGCTAAACGGGCTATAGGGAATCATGTTTTTTATATAGGGCAGAGCGCCTTTGAAGGCGCTTCCGTCCGCAGGAAGCTCGCTGTAAGCTTCTACCCAGAGAAGTAAAGGATTTTCCGCCAGCCTTTCCGGTGTCATGACAGGAACCATGCGGCCTACTGAGGTTTCAACCAAGCCAGTGGTTTGTTCAAGTAACGGGTGAAGAGAAGGCTGAAGAGCCTCTTTAAGCCATTTTTCCATTTTGAGATGGGCATCCATTAAATTCTCGCATAGAAGAATGTTAAGAGGAGAGGTATTCCCCCTTTGCCAGCGCAAAGCCAGGCCCTGAGCCAGGAGGGGAGCAATTCGGGGCAGGATCCCCGCACCTACCGCAGTGGCTGCCACGTGGGCCTCTTCCAGCTCGGCTGCCGCAAGAGCAGCTTCTGAGCCATTGACAGCCCGAACCGGGCCTACAAGCGCTTCACGGCTTCCGTTTTCCTCCAATAGCCTCAAGGGATAGGCCTTTTCACGGTTCAGTCCATCCACAAGAGCTGTGTTTACATCAATAAAAACAACCTCATAGCCGGATTCGGAAAACAACTGGCCGATAAATCCTCTTCCAATGCTTCCAGCTCCGAAGATAACGGCTTTTTTTACAGCTTCACCTGTCATTTATACTTTCACCTCCGGTGCTCTTCGTATGTCCGGATCAGTAAATTGGTCCCGGTCGTCCCGGCTTGCGGTTGAAAACTCCGAAACCACCGCACCCTCAGGACCGGCCTGAAACCAATGAAGGGTATTCGGCTTTAAGGTGTATTGCTCTCCCGGCATTAGGAGAATTTCATGCCAAACGGTGTAGGTGCTTTCTCGCCCCCTGGGTGGAACAGCTAAAGGAGATGGGGAGGGCTCCCCCTCAACATAAAGCCTTACCTCGCCAAAACGGCAGCGAAAGGTTTCCTCCTTTCCGTCGGTTTCATTCAACGGCGGATGCCGGTGCTCGGGGCAGGTTTGAAATGGAAATAGCACAAGCTCCTTGGCACAGCAGCGACCGGTATTGACATAGGTTACAAGCTGAAGCCCGGTGAACTTTAGATCACCCAGTCCAAAGTCTGCCACCTCCAGAGCCTCTTTTTCGGCGGGGGTCAGGATTATCCCGGCCTTTTTAAAGTATCCAAGGGCTTTCTTTCGGGCCTTGTCATATTGGCTGTATGTAAGCATTTATCCCACTCCTTCCAGGGTGTTTTCGGCCATAAAGGCCAGCGTATCCTCAAAGCTTCGGACTCCTGTGGAGGCCCCTCTGGCCATGACACAATGGGTGCCCACCGCATTGGCAAGCTTACCGCAATCGTAAAGGCTCCAGCCCTTTGCAAGACCTGTGAGAAAGCCTGCCACAAAGGAATCTCCCGCTCCGGTAGTATCCACTGCCTGAAAACGTGTGTAGGTGGGAATGGTGTGGGATTCACCTTTATTTGATTTTATAAAGCAGCCCTTTTTTCCAAGCTTAATGACCACTGTCTTCACGCCTTTAGTTAAAAAGAAATCCGCTATTTTCTCCGGTTCTGTCCGGTTGGACAGCTTTACAGCTTCCTCGTAGCTGGGCATGAATAAATCCAGATGCTCTAAGCAAGACTCAAGCACTGTCATCCACCGGCCGCGCATGTCCCAGGCCGTGTCCAAAGCGGTATAGAGGCCTTCTTCCCGGGCTTTTTTCAGTAGGGAGGCGCAGGGTTTTCCGTCAAATTTGTCCATAAGAAGCGCTCCGCCCACAAAAACAATTTTTGAATCCCTCAGAATGTCCCAGTGGATATCCTCCGAACCCAATTCCCCATTGGCACCGGCATAGTGAAGGAAGGATCTTTCGCCGTCCGGATCCACTGTTACGATGGAAGAAGAGGTGCCAAGACACTTGCTCTCCCGAACACCGCTCACATTAACTCTTTCCATGGCCAGTGACTCCTGAAGGAATTTTCCGAAGCCATCGTTTCCCACCTTGCCAAGAACCGCCACATTAAGGCCCAGCCTGGACATATCCACAGCGGCATTTGCGGCGCAGCCTCCCATAAAGAGGCTGACGCTGTCAATCAGATCCAACTTGCCCTTTTCGGGAAGCTTAACGACATTGCTTGCAAAGACATCGGCTACCAATATACCGATGCATGCGACATCAAACATGAGGATTCTCCTTTCCTAAATAAAAATCATAACGGATTATAAATGGAATGTTGATGATAAGTAAAAACAGTTTACTAATAATACTATTGTATATACAGAAATAGAGAAAAGCAAGGAACGTATTATATTTTTATCAAAATAATATTATAAAAACCTTTGAAATTTTAATCCGAATAGAGTAAAGTTAAAAATAAAGTATAAACAGTTTACTAATAAAGTGTTTTTTTGAAATGATCCGGCACCCCATGGATAAGGGTTGGTTTTGATTTAAAGTTGAAAGGGGAAAAGCAATGGATAGGTTAGATTTGAATGAGTACTGGCAGCTTCGCAGTGAAGAGCTGTCCGTCGGTCCCAAATGGCATGCGGCG
>JAFADM010000509.1 GCA_023424865.1 Bacillota bacterium
GTATGGTATTGAGGCTTGACTATAAGCGAACCTTCTTCGTCGGCCTGGCATTCATGTCCGTATGTGCATTCTGGCAGCTCTACGACAATGTTGTTCCACTTATTTTAAAAAACACCTTTGGTATCGGGGATACTGTCTCCGGCGCTATAATGGCGCTGGACAATATTCTGGCTCTTTTTCTACTCCCGCTGTTTGGAGCTCTTTCCGACAAAACCCGCACCCCATGGGGCAGGAGAACGCCCTATATTGTACTGGGGACCTTTGCGGCCATTTTGCTCATGCTCCAAATTCCCTTTTTTGAAAAGCAGAAGCAGCTAATTCCCTTTATTATTGTATTGGGCCTTCTTCTTATAAGCCTGGGCACCTATCGCAGTCCTGCGGTGGCGCTTATGCCCGATGTTACACCAAAGCAGCTGCGCTCCAAGGCCAATGCGGTCATTAACCTCATGGGAGCCCTGGGCGGCGTGTATACCCTGGCAGTGAGTATGTTTCTCTTAAAGAAGACGGACAACCCGGATTACTTTCCAGCCTTTCTTGCCGTAGCCGTCTTAATGGCTGCTGCCGTGGCCGTCCTCCTTCTGACGATTCGAGAACCCAAGCTGGTGGCTCAAATGGAGGCCATTAATTACGGAGAGGCAGAGGAAAAAGCACAGGTAAAGAGCAAAGCAGAGGAAATAAAGGTGGGGGAAGGGGAGAAAACCCGGCTGGATCCGGCTGTACTTAAGAGTCTGGGCTTTTTGCTGGCCTCCATTTTCTGCTGGTTTATGGGCTATAACGCCGTAACAACAGCCTTTACAAAGTATGCTGAGGAAATGTGGCAAATGAGCCTGGCTTCGGCTTCCTCCTGCTTGATGGTGGCGACGGTTGCCGCGGTAGCCTCCTATTTGCCTATTGGTATCATCTCTTCGAAAATCGGCCGCAGAAAAACCATAATGGGAGGCATTGCCCTTCTGGCAGTGAGCTTTGCCAGCGGCTTTGCCTTTACAGCCTATACTCCGCTTCTTAATGTGATGTTCGGCCTGGTGGGCGTTGCCTGGGCTGCTATCAATGTCAACTCCTACCCCATGGTGGTGGAAATGGTAAAGGGCAGTGATACGGGAAAATACACCGGACTGTATTACATTTTTTCCATGTCGGCCCAGACCGCAACCCCCATCCTGTCCGGCGCTCTTTTGGAGCATGTAAGCTATTCGACTCTTTTCCCTTACGCCGCTGTTTTTGTAAGCATATCCTTCATAACCATGATTTTTGTAAAGCATGGGGATAACCGGCCAAAGCCTGCAAAGAGCAAGCTGGAAGCCTTTAATGTGGAGGATTGAGTAAATTGTAGATGAATTCAGAAAATATATAAAAAGGATCTGGTTAGAGATAGCTATTTGAACTTTTCACATCGGCAAAATATTTTTGAATAAGTCTTTACATACCGGCAGCATCACCGAGCAGCTCCATTGAACATGTTTGAATCTTTAGGGATATATGGATAATATTGTATGCTTTTTGCTTGTCATCAGCAGCACCATCGTATATAATTGTGAGGAGTTGCTCTTAAGGATGATAGCCGATAGCAATCAAAGGCGATGGTGATGCTGCCGTTTAATGATGAAAAGGCTTAGGACCAGGTTAAGAATTAGGTTTAGGACTAGGCTTATGCCTTTGTTTTATACGGTTGCTTTTTTCTTGTTTGAGAGTGAAAAACGATTGAAGGGATGCGTCTATTCTTGAATAAAGAGACCGTATTAAAACAGTACTTTGGGTATGACAGCTTCCGAACGGGCCAAGAGTATTTAATAGACTGTATCTTAGCCGGTAGGGATGTTGTTGGTGTAATGCCTACCGGAGCGGGTAAATCCATATGCTTCCAAGTGCCTGCCGTACTTTTCAAAGGCATTACGCTTGTTATATCACCGCTTATTTCTCTAATGAAAGATCAGGTGAACGGGCTTAGTCAGGCAGGCATTAAGGCTGCCTATATCAATAGCTCACTGTCAGAAAAACAAATAGATCAGGTTTTGTACAATTCAAAAAACAATGTCTATAAAATAATCTATGTCGCGCCGGAACGATTGGGGACCGACAGCTTTCTGGAATTTGCCAACGATGCCGAAATAGCCATGGTAACGGTTGACGAAGCCCACTGCGTTTCTCAATGGGGTCAGGATTTTCGGCCAGGCTACAGGAAGATAGCCGATTTTGTGGATGGCTTGAAAAAACGTCCTGTGGTATCCGCGTTTACCGCCACGGCCACACCGAAGGTGCGCGAGGATATATCGGCCTTGTTGAGGCTCCAGGGCCCGGAAGTACTGGTTACAGGCTTTGACAGAAAGAATCTCCATTTTGAGGTGCAAAAGCCTGCTGACAAGATGGAGGCCCTTGAAACCTTCCTGGCAGACAAAAAAGATCGTGGGGGTATTGTTTACTGCGCTACCCGAAATAAAGTGGAAGAGGTGTGTGACAGGCTTAAGGACATGGGATACCGTGCGTCGCGGTACCACGCAGGGCTTTCGGATGAGGAAAGGCGCTGCAATCAGGACGATTTTCTCTATGACAGGGTACAGATAATGGTGGCAACCAACGCCTTTGGCATGGGTATCGACAAATCCAACGTATCCTTTGTGGTGCATTATAATATGCCGAAAAATATTGAAGGCTATTATCAGGAGGCCGGGAGAGCCGGACGTGACGGCCAGGAGGCCGAATGCCTTTTGCTCTATGGCGGGCAGGATGTGCGAACCCATTTGTTTTTAATAGAAAACAGCAGGGATATGGAATATCCGGACGCCGAAACAGAAGCCCTGCTTAAGGATCTGGACAGGAAAAGGTTGAAGGAAATGACCTTCTATTGTCATACCGGTGATTGTCTGCGCGCCTATATCTTAAACTATTTCGGCGAAAGAGCGGATAATTATTGCGGTCATTGCGGTAATTGCAGCAGCCATTTTGAAACGGTTGACATTACCGTTGACGCACAGAAAATACTGTCCTGCGTTTACAGGGCTAAAGAGCGTTACGGCATAAAAACAATTGTCGATATTCTCCGGGGCAGTAAAAACGAAAAAATTATCAGGCTGGGATTGGACAAGTTATCAACTTATAATATTTCCAGCCTTCCTGAAAAGCCGTTGAGGGAAATCATCAATCATCTGGTGCTTCATGAGTATCTTTACATTACAAACGACGAGTACCCCGTCTTAAAAATAGGTCGTCGTGCCCATGAAATACTTAACGAAAATGCCTCCGTGGAAATGAAGCTTTTAAAGGAGACAGACAGGGGCGGGCATGGGCGGGACAAATTGCAAAAGGGGTCTGCCGGGCTAAAGCCGGTTAATCCTGCTTTGCTTGAGCGGTTGAAAGCCTTAAGGCTCTCCCTTGCCAAAGAGCAAAATGTGCCTGCGTTCCTTATTTTTTCGGACAGCACGCTTAGCGATATGTGTATGAAGCTTCCCCTGAGGGACGAAGATTTTTTGTCCGTGTCAGGCGTTGGCAGGGTGAAGCTGGAGCACTACGGACAGGCTTTTATGGCTGTTATTTCCCAATATGCTGAAGCGTCGGAAATTACTGAAGCGAGTGTAACTGAGACCGGGACGGCCCCGGATCCCGAAACCGCTTCGGCTGCGGGATCCGGGGCCGAAGGGGTAGAAAATGCGGAGACGGGAGTCTTTAATCCCGATAATGTTGAATTATCGGAGGAACCGGTAACCATAAGCGTTATTGCCGATAGACTGAATTGTCATTTTATCCGGTTGGGTTATAAGAATATTACAGGGGCAAGAATCAATGAATGGCTGATTTCACAGGGGTATATGAAAGTGGTGGAAAATGATGAGGGCAAACACATGCGTATTCCCACTAAAAAAGGCAAGGAAATTGGCATTGCTTCGGAAGAGCGCCAAATCCGGGGGAAGAGCTGCTCTCTTAATTTATACGGGAAAGCCGTACAGCAGTTGATTGTGTACAGCACAGAAGCAATTCTAAAATTATTCTGACCTGACAGCAAACTTTGATTCTAACCGTATTGACAAAACATCTTTTATCGAATAAAATTTACAAAAGCTTAAAAATACCGAGTTTCAAATAAGGATTCGGTGTTTTTTTAAATAAAGTTAGTTCGTCAACAAAACAAACTAACGATGAGGTGACATATGCGTACAAGCATTGGATTAGACATTGGGGGAACGAACATTTCATCAGTCATATGCGATAAGCATGGTAAAATAGTGAAAAAATTAACCCGAAGAACGGACTATTATGGGGAAAGGTATCTGGATAATATCGATGAAATCATTGAAAATCTCATTAAGGCGAATGATGGCGAGCTATGCGGTATTGGGGTGGGAGTGCCCGGGACAGTAGATTATGACACAGGCAAGGTGCTGGTATGCCCCGCATTGAACTGGAAGGATTTAAATTTGCGGGAGCATCTTGAAAGCAAATTTGCGGTTAGCGCCTATGTGGATAACGATGTCAATGTATGGACCATCGCTGAAAAGCAGTCGGGTGCCGCAAGGGCGTTTGATAATTTTGCCATGATTACCATTGGGACAGGAATTGGATGCGGACTCTGCCTGAACGGAAGGATATACAGAGGATACAGCTTTGAGGCGGGTGAAATCGGATATTTGCCGTTAGGGATCGAGGCTTATGGGGAGTCGATCAGTGAAAGCGAGTTCGGCTTTTTTGAAAGCAGGGCTTCCGCGTTGGCAGCCGGCCGTATTTTCCAGGAGATTACAAATAAAACGGCCGATTGCAAGGAAGTGTTCTCTTTGGCAAGGCAAGGTGACCTTATTGCACAAAAGGTAGTGGAGAATATCTATAAATACCTGGGCTTGGGAATCAGCTCTCTGTTTTGCATCTTAAATCCCCAGGCTGTTGTTATCGGCGGAGGCATGGCAAAAGAGGGGAAGGTCTTTTTAAATGAAGTGGCAAGGAATGTAAAACGCCTGATTCCTCTCAAGACGAATTTGCAGCTTACTCAAACAGGTGATTTTGGCGGAGCGGCAGGAAGTGCCATGAGCATTTTTTTTAACGCGGATAGTAAGGATACCGTACGAACTAACTTCTAATAAATTTGATAAATTGATAACTTTATTGGATTTAATCTTTAATTTGGATATAAACCTTATGACCATACTGTTGAGCCATGAAGAAACCATCGGAAGGATAGGCCGAAGGGAGGTGCAACCTGTTAACAGGCTCAGGAGGGCCGGGATGTTTCATGGCTTCGACATAAAAAAAGTTAGGTATAAAACAGTTAGGCGTAAAATTGGGCGAAATGAAATGGAGGGCTATATGAGCAAGAAGATTATATCGATTATTTTAGCGTCATGTATGACTGTGAGTCTTTTTATGGCAGGATGCGGCAGCAGCACCAACGGGGCGGCAACCCCTGCACCGTCCGCGGCTTCACCTTCGGCATCTTCGGATGCGTCCCCGTCAACGGCTTCGGATGAGCCGGTTACAATTGAGTACTGGCAGTACTTTTACGAGACGAAGGTTAATTTGATGGACGAGCTGATAGAGGATTTTCAGAGTAAGAATTCCAATATCACGGTTGTTCAAAAGCATTTCCCCTATGATTCCTACCAGCAGAAAGTAGCAGCAGCGGTTTCAGCGGGTACCGGGCCTGATATCATCAATCTTTACTATGGCTGGGTGCCCAAATACGTGAAATCCGGAACGCTTCAGGAGCTTCCCGAAGCATCCTTTTCAGTGGAGGCGATTGAAAGTACCTTTGCTCCCATGGTTAAAGTCAATAAGCTTGACGGTAAATACTATACGGTTCCGGTGGCAGTGAGAACGCTGGGACTTTTCTGGAATAAGGATATCTTTAAGGAAAATGGGCTTGATCCTGAAAAGCCCCCTCAAACACTTGAAGAATTGGTTGCAATGGCAAAGCAGTGCACAAAGATGGTCAACGGCAATCTTGAAATTGAAGGACTCACCTTCCAGCCGTCCGGACAGCTTCATGCCTGGTTCCGTCCGGTACTTCTGGAGCAGTTTGGACAGCCTCCTATAAGCGAGGATAAGAAAACGGTTCTTTGGAACGCTTCCGATAAGGGATATGAAGCTTTTGAATTCCTTGTCAATCTGGCGAAGGTAGAAAAGGTTGGGGAGAAGGATTTCTATACGGACGATTCCACTGCCTTTATCAGCGGCAAGGCAGCGTTACATATTGACGGCTCCTACCGTCTGGGTTCACTTAAGGCTCAGGCAGCGGATCTTAATTACGGTGTTACCGTGCTTCCTTCCTATAACGGGGTTGAAACCTCCTTCGGCTCCTTCTGGACAAACGGCATTACCACCAACGCCACAGGCGCTAAGCTTGACGCATCGGTTAAATTTCTCGAGTACCTCACCTCTGCCGAGGTCATGAAAACATGGACGGAAAGAATCGGAGAAATTGGCGCCAAAACAGAAATAGCCGACGACCCGGATCTTCTCAAGGACGAAAAGCTGGCTCCCTTTATCAAACAGCTGCCGGTTGCGGATTCCTACTTCTATGTGGACGAGGACGCAGACAGAAAAGCTCTGATGGATGCTATTGATCAGGTTCTCTTAAATGATATGGATCCCAGAGAAGCTCTTGATACAGCCACCGCTCAGGTTCAGAAGCTTTTGGATGAGTATTGGGGCAAATAAGCCGGCCTTTATGCAGGGAGTTATTTTTCCAACCCGTGTGCCGGGCAGTCCCAACGGATTTCCCGCACACGGGGGCCTTATAATTAGAATACGGCCTTAAAACCTTTATTTTTAAAAGGAGGGCTCGCATGAAGCTATCAATTAAAGGAAGACAATCCTTATGGGCATATCTGTTCATCCTCATACCACTGTTGTTTTTCCTCAGCATACGCATCTTTCCTACTTTATACGCTTTCAATGTCAGCTTGCATAACTGGGATCTGCTCTCGAAGGAAAAGCCTTTTGTATTCCTTGATAATTTCAAGAACCTGATGGTGGATGATGTTTTCAGGCATGCCCTTATAAACACGGGCAAATACATCCTTTTTGCAGTGCCCATCGGTTTGGTTCTCAGCCTTGGCGTAGCCCTGCTGCTTAACGGCATTACAAAAGGAGCCGCAGTTTACAGAATGCTTGTTTTCATACCCTACGTCACCTCAGTGGTGGCCGTGTCCTGGGTATGGCGCTGGATGTTTATGAAGCAGGGAGGACTTATTAACAGCCTTATAGGCCTGTTTGGAATTGCCAGGCAGCCCTTTCTGGACAGTACCTCCCAGGCCATCTTTGTGGTCATTTCAAATATCATCTGGCAGGCCATGGGTTTTTACACCATCATTTTTCTGGCAGGCTTGAAGCAAATACCTCAGACCTATTATGAGGCCTCCATGATTGACGGGGCGACTCCGTGGCAGCGGTTTAAAAATATCACCGTTCCGCTTTTGAATCCAACAATTGTTTATCTTTCGGTAATGGCTACCATTCAAACGCTGCAGGTTTTCACACAGGTATTCAATATTACGTCCGGCGGACAGGGGATCGCCGGAGGTCCGCTTAATTCCACAGTCAGTGTTGTTCTCTATATCTATCAGCTGGCTTTTGTCAACTATAAAATGGGTTATGCCAGTGCGGCAACCGTCATTTTATTTGTTATTATCCTCACAATCTCCCTTTTCCAGATGAAGGTGCTGGATAAAAAATATGACAATTGAAATTATTACACAGAAAGGCTGAAGGAGGGAAAACATGCGCGGGTATTCTAAAGCAGCGGCCTATTTTTTACTTACGTTAATTGGTTTTATCATGGTATTTCCTTTTTTATGGATGGTGTCAACCTCACTGAAAACCGGTGTGGATATCTATAATCCGTCCATAATACCCAAAACGGTTACCTTTAATAATTATGCCAGAGTGATTGAAAATTCCAATTTTCTGCTTTGGTTTAAAAATAGTCTGATTGTAGCAGGCATCACAACCGTATCGGTCCTCTGGTTTGACACCCTGGTGGGATACACCTTTGCCAAGCTTCCTTTCAGGGGAAAAACACCGCTGTTCATTATGATTCTGTCCACCCTGATGATTCCTACCGAAATGCTCATTATACCCTGGTATATGATGAGTACCAGGCTGGGGTGGCTTAATTCCTACTGGTCACTGCTCTTTCCGGGACTTACCTCCGCCTTCGGCATCTTTATGATGCGGCAATTTTTCAAGGGTGTGCCGGATGATATTTTTGAGGCAGGCCGGATTGACGGGCTCTCGGAATTCGGTATCTTTGTAAGGGCGGCGGTACCCATGGTAAAGCCGGCCATGTCGGCACTGGGAATTTTCACTTTCTTAGGCAACTGGAATGCCTTTCTATGGCCTGTCATAGCTGTGGACGAAACCAATATTTACACCCTGCCGGTTGGGCTGGCACTGTTTTCGGGGGAGTCCTACAACCAGTGGGATCTGGTCATGGCGGCGGCAAGTCTTGCAACCCTGCCTGTTCTTATTGTATTCTTCTTTTTCCAGAAGCAAATTATTGAAGGTATACATATGACGGGCCTCAAGGCATAGGGAGGGGAAGTAAATGGATTTTAAACCGATTGATTCCCATATTCATTTTGAGGTAAAGGGATACGATCTGCTTGGTATTGAAAAACGCTATATTGAGGAGCATGGCCGTGAAAAATGGCTTAAGCTTCAGGCACAAAATCAGTATCAAAAGGACAGGTGGGCCAGAGCCTGGGGGTTTCCCGATAGGGAACCGGCAGCTGACGATGTGGGACAAACCTCAGCCAAATGGCTTGAGGAAATGAAAAAGAACAATCTTGACAGGCTGGTATTTGTTACAGGCGGAGGAAATGAGCTTTTAAGTCAAATTGTTCGGGAGTATCCCGATGCCTTTATTGGATACGCCCATCACAACCCCTTTGAAAAGGATGGGGCGAGCATGCTGGAAACGGCCGTTACCACACTGGGCCTTAAGGGGTATAAAATACTGGCGCCGGATTTACCCGGCAGAATTGACGATCCGGTGCTCAAGCCGGTTTGGAAGGTAGCGGAAAGGCATCGGATCCCGGTTCTCATACACTTCGGGATTTTGGGTTCAGCGGGTGGGATTGCAAAACATGATAATATCAATCCCATGATACTTCACGATGTGGCACGGGCCCATCCGGACATTCCCTTTATCATTCCTCATTTTGGGTGCGGGCATCCGGAGCAGCTGCTCCAGCTGGCGTGGGTGTGCCCCAATATTTATACGGATACGTCGGGAAGCAATCAGTGGATGCGGTGGATGCCCTACCCGCTGACCCTGGGGGACTTGTTCAGGAAATATTATGAGACCATCGGCCCCGGGCGGATTGTGTTCGGCACCGATTCCGAATGGTTCCCCCGGGGTTTTGTGCGTCCGTATTACGAGCAGCAGTTAAGGGAATGCGTTGAACTGGGCATGACCCGGGAGGAAATTAAAAGGATATTCAGGGATAACATCGCAGAACTTCTTAAGCTGGAGGCGCGTCAATGACAATTAATACAGCAGAGGTTTTCGACAGTGAATTAAAAATGACTGTGGGCTGTACGGATCCCGGAGCCGTGGCCTATGCCGCAGCCAAAGCGTCTTCCCTTTTGGACGGGGAGCTTTCGGGCCTGGATATTCTTCTTAGCAGAAGTATTTATAAAAATGCCGTCTGCGTAGGCATACCTGGGATTAAAAAAAACGGGATTGAATATGCCGCACTTTTAGGCGCCATGGTAAGGAAGCCGGAGCTGAAGCTGGCTGTTTTAGGAGCGGTGAACGAGGCTATGCTGGGGCAGCTTGAAGAAGCGGTTAAAAAAATTCCGGTGACGGTTGCCTGTATTGACTGCGAGGAGGTGCTCTACATCCGTGTGGCATGCCAAAGCGGCACCTCTGTCTCCAAGGTTGTTATCAGCGGCGACTATGACCGGATCAGCTCTGTTGAGAAGGACAATGAATGCCTTTACAGGCAGGATCCGGTAATTAAAAACCCGTCCGCTTCCTATGAAGGCTGGGATTTAAAGAGTATCTGGGACGCAGCTTTAAGCGGGGAGACGGATTATGGTCCCCTTATAAACTATGAGGCGATCAATAAAAAGGCAGGAGGCATCCTTACCGGAGCAGAAAAGGAAAATCCGGTTCATGACCTGGTAAGCGGAAAAAGCCTTTGTACCGGTGAAATGGCCGCCCTGGCCCGTATATATGTTTTAAATACGGGTAAGAGAAGAATGTCGGGGGAAGTGGTGCCCGTTGTCAGTGTGGCAGGAAGCGGGAACCTGGGGATTCTGTCTATGCTGGCGGTGTCGGCCGTATGCGACTTTCTGGGAATATCACAGGAAGAAAGAGGTAAAGCACTCTGCCTTTCAATGCTGATAACGATTTATATAAAAAATCAGATGAACAGGCTTACCGTTATGTGCGGAACGGCTTTGGCAGGCGCCGCGGGCGCTGCCTCGGCCATAGCGTATTTGCTTGGAGGGGGCCTGCCCGAAATAGAAATGGCCATTAATACTATTCTTGGAAGCATAGGCGGTCTTCTGTGCGACGGGGCCAAGGAAAGCTGCGCCTTTAAAGTAGGCTTTGCAGCTGAGCTGGCCGTGGTAAGCGGAGCCATGGCTGCCGACTGTAAGGGTATAAAGCCGGGTGGCGGTATTATTACCCATGAGATCGATAAAAATATACGGAATGTAGGCCATATTAATAATAAAGGAATGAGGGAGGTTGATAATATAATTCTTGAGATACTTCATACACAGAAAAAAACAGGAAGGCTGTAGAAAATTTGCATAAGCACAAAGGGGTGTTATACAATATTTTCATATAGAGCGAGAAAAGCTAAGGAGCCGTTTATGATAAAGGGTACGCCTGAATATATCAAATTGATGAACAGAAGAACAGTTCTGTCACTCATTGTTAAGGAAAAAACCCTTTCCAGAGCAAGAATTTCTCAACTCACAAATTTGAGCAAATCCACCGTATCTGCCATTGTGGAAGAATTGCTGGCCGAGAATATCATACGGGAAATCGGAGCGGGAATTTCTACAAAGCAGGGGGGGAGGAAGCCCATCGAACTGGTATTCAACCCATCTGCAGGGTATATTGCAGGAATTGACATTGGCGCCTTTAAAAGCATCTGTGTCATCTCCGACCTGTCAGGAAAAATCCTGGAAAGGGGAGTGATACATAAAACGGACTCTAAGGATGAGGATTATTTTTCCAATATATTGAAGAATGTAAAAAAGATGATTTCGGGTTTGGGTGTGGAGCGAAAGCTCATCGGCATGGGAGTCGGCATTCCGGGAACCACCGACATTGAAAAGGGTATAGCCCGGTTCGTGCCAAAGCTAAACTGGGTGGATTACCCCATAAGAGATGTCCTCGTCAATGAATTTAAGCTGGATGTGTATGTTGATAATGACGTCAACATGGCGGTTTTCGGTGAAAAATGGCTTGGTGCGGCCAAGGATTACAGCAGCTTTGTATTCATCTCCATCGGAGATGGTATTGGCAGCGGGATTATTATTGATAACAAAATTTACAGAGGCAGTAATTTTACCGGCGGTGAAATAGGCTACATGGTGCTATCACGGGACGCTCTCAAGACGAAGGCCTATACACCGGACGCTTACGGCTATTTTGAGAGTGTAGCCTCCGGCAGCGCCATAGAGAAAAAAATGGGCATAAGCTGCCGGGAGGTTTTTGAAAGGGCCCTTCATCATGACAGCGAAGCGATAAAAGCCGTCAAAGAAATGATGGAGTATCTCAGCATGGGTATTGCTAATGTGATAAGTATTTTAAGCCCACAGGCCGTCATTTTAGGCGGAGGGGTTTCCAAAGCGGGACTGGGCCTTCTCCTGACAATAAGAAATGAAACCGCCCGTCTTACACCCATAAAATCTGAGATCGTCCTGTCCGAGCTGGGGGATGATGCGGGAGTTATGGGCTGTGTTGGTTCGGTGCTGACCAACAAATACGGAATCAGCTTTTATTGACATATCTTAAGCGGATTATGCCCGCGGCCGAATGGCTACAAGGCGCCGATGAAACAACTGTTTTTACAGGCGCTTATCAGCTCTGGGGCACTAAGAGCCAGGGATAACAGCGGCAAATATAAGGAGAAAAATTATGTATACAAGAGAATATGTTGAGAAAATGGACGGCGTTCATTTTCCCGGGAAAACGTTTCAGGATTGCGTATTGGCTCCGATTTTTGATATTCAGAAAAAGTATTATGCAAAGGTCTTCATTGAAATAAGCAAGGCACACGCCGTCATGCTGTACGATCAAAAAATTATAACCCATGAGGAAGCAAAAGCCATTCTGGGCGGGCTTAAGAAAATTGATAAGATGGACATGAACGGAAAGGAATACGATCCCTCCTATGAGGACATGTTTTTTATGATAGAGCGTGAGCTTGAGAATCTTACAAGCGGGGACACGGCAGGAAGGCTGCACATTGCAAGAAGCCGCAATGACATTGATATTACTGAATTCCGTATGGTTCTGAGAAGAAAGCTTCTGGAGGTTATGGAAGCTCTTAATACCTTCAGGCAGGTTTTGCTTGCACTGGCAGAGGAAAACACAGATACCGTGATGCCCGCCTATACCCATACCCAACCCGCCCAGCCCAGCACTCTGGCCCATTATCTTTTAGCCTTTTCCGATTCTCTCCTGCGGGATTACATACGGTTTGACAATCTCTATAAAACGGTTAACCAAAGCCCTCTGGGAGCGGCTGCCATTACCACCACCGGCTTTCCCATAAGCAGGGCCTCAACCATGGAGCTTCTGGGCTTTGACGGGCTTGTGGAGAACTCCTACGACAGCATCGCAGGCTGCGATTACCTTACGGAATGCGCCTCGGTTCTGGTGGTTATGAATACCAGCCTCTCAAGGTTTATGAAGGATACCCTGGACTTTTGCACAAAGGAGTTTAACGTATTTTATCTGACCGCTCCTTATGTGCAGGTAAGCAGCATTATGCCCCAGAAAAGAAACCCCTCCTCCCTTGAACAAACCCGTCCGGCGGTAAGCAAAGCCATAGCGGAAGCAAAATGTGTGTTTGATGTACTTCACAATACGCCTTTCGGAGACATTGTGGATACGGAGGAACAGCTGCAGCCCCATCTGTATGATTCAATAAAATACACGGTGAGAGCCCTCCGGATGCTGAGCTCGGTTTTTACCACATTAAAGGTAAATAAGGAGATTCTTTTTCAAAGAGCTCATGAGGGCTTTATTACAGCAACAGAGCTGGCAGATGTTTTAGTCAGGGACAAGGGCTTATCCTTTCGGCACAGTCATAAAATTACAAGCACCATTGTAAGGCTTCTGGCAGAGAAGAATTTGAAGGCAGGGGACATAACGCCCCAGCTAATCGCAGCCATTTCGGAGGAGGTTATCGGAAAGCCCGTTGATCTTAAGGCCTCTGAAATTGAAAAAGCGCTGGATCCTGTTAATTTTATAACTGTCCGGTCAATTACCGGAGGACCTGCCCCGGCGGAGACTCAGCGAATGCTGAAGGACAGGCTGAGTGTCCTTGATAAAGATCAGTGCATGCTGGCGACGCGCCGGGAAAAGCTGATCCATGCTGCAAAGCTGCTGGAGGAAAGAATAGCACAAATAATATAAAAAGGCATTTTACCAGCCTGTTTGTATATCTGGCCCCTGATTTCCGGCGGAAGCCGGTATGGGTTTTTATTTCACGCAAAACAGGCTATAATGGTTGTCAGATTCCTAAGGCCATGCCGGAAGGAGGCTTTGACACGATGAAAAAACGAATACTTGTGGTGGAGGATGATAAATCCCTCAGAGAAGGCCTGGCCCTGTCTCTCTCTTCCGAGGCCCTGGAGGTGAAAACCGCCGCAAGCCTCAAGGAAGCACAGGAGGCCCTTAATAATGGAGGGCTGGATCTCATTGTGCTGGACAACCAGCTTCCCGATGGCACCGGTATGGATTTTTGCCGAAGCCTTCGTCAGGCATCCGCCATACCTGTTATTTTTTTAACGGTTTGCGACAGTGAAATGGATACGGTAGCCGCTTTCCGCATGGGGGCGGACGATTATGTAACCAAGCCCTTTTCTCTTATGATCCTGCGGGAAAGAATAGGAGCTGCCCTCAAACGAACCGGGACAGGGGAGGTTATTTACCGCCAGGGCCGGTTTGATTTTAATTTTACGGAGCTCAGCTATTCCGTTGACGGGCAAAAGGTCTTTTTAAGTGCTGCCGAGCAGAAAATTCTGCGCATTTTGGTGGACTCCCGGAATTGCATCGTACCCAGAGAACAAATGATAGAGAAGGTATGGTCCTGCGACGGCGAATTTATCGATGATAACGCCCTGACCGTCTCAATTAAGCGCCTTCGGGGAAAAGTAGGAAGCCACGCCATTAAAACGGTTTACGGACTGGGCTATGTCTGGGCAGGCGGTGACGAAGCATGATCCTGGCTTATGCAGCCTTAGTGCTTGCAGCCTCCCTTGCCTATGCCGTACTTAGCCAGTACTACTGGGGCAGTCCCTGGTCCCTCATTCTTTACATACTGGTGCTGGCGCTTGCAAGCGGAGCCCTTTTCCTATGGGACACCCGGCGTAAAAAACGGTTAGCCATAAGGCTTAATACGCTTATTGATAAAGGAGCGGCCGGCGGAGAGTACCGTGAGGGCGAGCTTAATCAACTGGAGCACCGTCTTTATGAGCTTGCCCGAAGCTATGGCGCCGCCGCTCAAAAGAGCCGGGCGGAAGGCGAAAAATTAAACGCATTGGTGTCCGATATTGCCCACCAGGTGAAAACACCTCTGTCAAGCATTATCATGTATGCTGAAATGCAGACGGAGCTTAAGGATAAGGTGCCGCCCCATGGGGACAGGATTCTTATCCAGGCCCGCAAGCTTCATTTTCTGTTTGAAGCCCTTATAAAAATCTCCCGCTGTGAAGGAGGGCTTATCGCAAGCCAGCTCAGTATAGCACCCAACAGTGTGAGAGAGCTCGTCACCAGAGCCCTTAACGGCGTGTATGGACTTTCCGAAAGGAAGTCCATTAAAATTTCCGTAGATTCGGTTTATGCAGAAAACGCCTTTTTTGATATGAAATGGACCTGTGAGGCACTTCATAATATTCTGGACAATGCCGTAAAGTACACTCCGGAAGGTGGAGCGATCTGCCTTTCCATAACCGCTCACACCTTTTATGCCTGTGTTTCAATTACCGACAACGGCTGCGGAATAGACGAAACCGAAGTCCAAAGTATCTTCAAGCGGTTTTACCGGGGGCAAAATACCTCTGGCGACGAGGGCCTTGGTATCGGCCTGTATCTTTCTTCCGGCATTATGGAAGCCCAAAGCGGTTATATTACGGCAAAAAGCCGCCCCGGTGAAGGCAGCACCTTTAATATGTATCTTCCTTTGAGGGATCCCTCCCTTACTCAAAAGTGACGAAAGTGTTCGTTTTGTGTCATTTTTGGGACAGAGTGGCCTGTTAAACTTAAATCTCAGAAAGTGAGGGATACCATGTTGATTCAAGCCATTCATTTGTCTAAAAATTACCCGTCGGGAGATGGTGAAACCCATGCACTGAAAGGGGTCAGCCTTTCCATCCAAAGAGGCGAGTTTGTGGCTGTCGTGGGAACAAGCGGCAGCGGCAAGAGCACGCTTTTAAACCTTCTCGGAGGATTGGACAAGCCCACCTCGGGTGAAATTCATGTCAACGGACATTGCCTTAACACCATGAAGCCGGATGAACTGACCCTGTTCAGGCGCCGTTCCATTGGATTTGTTTTTCAAAGCTATAACCTCATTCCTGTTTTAAATGTTTATGAGAATATTGTTCTGCCGGCTCAGCTGGATGGTGCCGAACCGGATAAAGCGTATCTTGAGGCGCTTATTGCAACTCTTGGCCTTGAAAAAAAGCTTTTCAGCCTGCCCAGCCGTCTTTCCGGCGGACAGCAGCAGCGTGCAGCCATTGCAAGAGCCCTGGCTTCACGTCCGTCCATTGTCCTTGCCGACGAGCCAACCGGCAATCTGGATTCCAAAACGGGGCTTGAAGTTCTGCTTTTAATGAAAACCCTCAATGAACGCTATGCCCAGACCATTGTCATGATAACCCATAATGAAGAGCTGGCATCCCTGGCCTCCAGAATAATTCATATTGAGGACGGCCGGATTCTGTCGGATACGGGGGCAGTTCTATGAGGAGGGTTAGTGTTCTTGCACGAAAATTGCTTTTTGCGGATGGGATACGCGTTATTGTGGCGGGAATGGCCATTATTCTGGTTTCCCTGCTGTTCATGACGGTTCTGTCCATATCGGCAAGCCTGATGCAGGCAGAGGTTCTTATTAAGCAGCTGGCAACAGGCTCCGACTTTCATGGAATGATAAAAGAGCTGAGCCTGGAGGAAGCCCAAGCGGCAGCCTCTCACGCTCAGGTTAAGAAAAGTTATATTCTGTCGGAAAGAGGGGAGGTTTATTCCAAACAGGAGACGGTTCCTCAAGGGCTTACCGGAGAGAATGGGACCGCTGACGGTCACCCCCTGCTTATGGCCTGTGAGGATGAAACCCTTCTAGCCCATCTGTTTTTGAAAATAGAGGAGGGGAGGTATCCTGAAAAGGAAAATGAAATTCTGTTAAGCCGAAGCTGGCTTGAGGCCCAGGGCTTGCCAACCAAAACAGGGACAGAGCTCTCCTTATGGGTTGACAATGAGCCCCAACTGTTCCTCTTAAGCGGCACATTCGTGTCCCTGGCCGATGAAACGGCTAATGAAAGTGCTTTTACCCGGGGACTTGGGGAGAGCTGCACGGTCTTTTTTGAATTTTACAACAGCGTGGCTATTGAAGGGAAAATGGCACAATTAGCACAGGCCATAGGCCTTTTTCCAAATGACAGCCGCATTTCCGTTAACGATGCCTTCACCTTCGCACGAACTCAGTCCGTCTCCGCCGGTGCACTTTTCCTGTTTCTCCTTGCCGTAGCCTTTGTCTTTGCCAGTGGATTTTTGGTGATTTACTCCATTTACACTATTGCACTAAGAAAGGATCTTCGGGCCTACGGTCTTTTAAAAACCCTGGGAATGACGGGAAAACAGCTTAGACAGCTGGTGTTTATACAAATAAACCTTATAGGGGGCTTTTTTATACCCGTTGGCACAGGACTGGGTTATTTTGTCGGCTGGCGTTTATTAACACCTCTTTTTATGAGCCTTTCGGGTAAGGATTTGACCTTTGCGTTTCAATTTAATCCGTACCTCCTTCTTTTCACGCTGGTATTTACCTATGGGACGGCGGTTGTATCTGCACAAGCACCTGTAAGGCGTATTGCAAAAATGTCCTGTATTGAAACACTCCTTGAAGGAGAATCGCCTTACCGGCCTAAAAGTGACAAACGCAGCCTAAACGGTGGAAAAGCCTGGCGTATGGCTCTATCCAATGTGTTAAGGGAGCGTGGAAAGACACTGGCAACGATCTTTTCGGTCGGGCTGTCCGTGGTGCTGTTTCTTTTCGTAGTAAACCTAACCCGTTTGGTTTTCAACACCGACAGAATTCAGGCAGCGGATTACCGGGTGCTTATGAAGCTGCCTGAAATGGGGAAAAGAGACACGCTTTATTCCGGAGGAAGCTACCTGGAGCCAGCCATGCTGGAGGAGCTTGCTTCACTTGGAGGCCTAAGTGCCGGCCAAAAGGCTATACCGGTTTATGGGGCTTATTTGAAAGCTTATCTTCCTGGGGACAGCCGGAAAAGGGAGGTGCTGGTGCTGGGAATATCGGAAGACATGGTGCCCTACCTTGCCCGGAATGCTGTCAGCGAGGGGCGCTTTGACAGGTCGGCCTTTTTTAAGGGCGGTTATGTTCTGGTGTCCGGTGATGTTCAAAGTACGGTAAGGTCTTCTGCAACGCCTTCCCCCCTGCCTCTTAAAACAGGCCAGGTTTTGAGCCTGGACGCCTTTGGGAGAGATTTCACCTTAATGGGTATCGCTGAAGGGCATCACCGGTTTTTAAACCGTCTCATACAGCTTCCTTATTATGGGAGTGAGGAGGTTGTGTTTTTCATGTCTGAAGGGGAGCTGAGAGAGAGGTATAAGGGCGGGGGCCTCATGGCAATTAATGTGTTCAGCTCCCCGGAGTCCTCAGAGGAGCTCACGGCCCTAATGTCCCGGTATGAAGACAAAGGCTTTTCCGTTGAGAGCCGGGAGGATCAGTGGAGGGAGCTGACCGCCAGGCTCAATGCCCTCCGGATTGTGGGATACAGCCTGTGGGGCATTGTGCTCCTGGTAGGTGTTATTAATTTTATAAATACGACGGTTTGCGGTGTTTTTTCCAGGCGCAGGGAGCTGGCCCTTTTGGAAATTGTGGGCATGACCCGGAGGCATATAAAGAAAATGCTCCTGCTTGAAAGCCTCTGCCATGTTTTTTTCGCCAGCCTCTTTGGCCTTGTAGCCGGTTACCCTTTTATAAGGCTTATTTTTGCGGCAGGCGAAATCCGGCAGGAGGTAAATCTGTGGCCTGTGGGGGTGATGTTGGCCTTTCTTACCCTGGTGTCCTTTTTGTGCACCCTGACCGCCTCACATATTCTGGACAGGGGCACACCGGTGGAGCATTTGTGTGAAAGTGTATAAAATAAGGATATGCAGCAAAAACGATTCATAAAATATATTTCATATGGAATTTTGTAATAAAAAATTATCTTGAGAATAAATAACTTGCAACGTGCGGGATATTCTTGCATTTAACAAATGACAGTGATAGAATATAAAGAATAAACTTTGTTTGTCAAGGGATAAGCAAGGGCGTTTTACATACTTAAAAGTAAAAAATTGTATCTTCTGATGCATTCAGGAAGGCTTGAGGAACGAGTCATGAAGGGTAAGCTGGAGAAATATACAAAGCTTGTAGAGTTTCTGGGACACGCAATGGGAAAACAGTATGAAATTGTTCTGCAGGATCTCAGTGCCGACAAACAGTCCATTGTGGCCATAGCCAACGGTCATGTCAGCGGCAGGGAAGTGGGGTCGCCTCTTACGGATTACGCGCTGCGCGCCATTGCTTCAGGAGCCTGGAAGCAGACGGATTTCCAGTGTAATTATTCGGGCATAACAAAGGACGGCAGAGTGCTCAGATCCTCCACCTACTTTATTAAGGAGGAAGGTGACCTTCTGGGGATGCTTTGCATCAATGTGGATACTAATATCTACAAGCAGCTGAGTGAAGAGGTTCTCCGCCTGGGAGGCGTAACCGAGCCCCCTCAAAATACGGAGCATGCCATTACCTCACTGCCTCATACGGAGAACTTTTCCGATACCGTTACTTCTATTACCAATGAGGTGGTTAAGGAGATCTGTGAAGGCAATATTCCTTTGGACCGTCTTACTCAAAGTGAAAAGATGGCCATTGTGGAGGAGCTGAATAAAAGAGGCCTGTTTTTGCTCAAGGGTGCCGTATGTGGGGTTGCAGGCCAGCTGTCCTGCTCGGAGGCCAGCATTTACCGCTATCTTGCCAAGCTCACAAAGCAGCATAAAATCAGCGGATAAGCCTGTCCTCAAATGAGATGCTGAAAGATGCTGAAGCAGGCTTTGTCCCTAACCCAATGGATAAGCAGCGCCGATGAAATCATTTGTTTTTTATTGATACATATCGGCTATAAGACACTCTTATTTTAAGAAAAAATTATTCTCACGATTGACTTTTATTATTCACCGTAATAAAATGTGACTCGAGTGTAAAATGACTGGAAACAGTACAAAGGACAATGAGGTTCTGCAATGCAGCACGGCATTGTCCTTTTTTAATAAGTCCTAACCCATTTAAGGAAAGGAACAGATAAGCTATGAGTGAATGGGGCCAAACAGACTTAAAGATTCAATGGGTACCTAACAGCCGGATAAATGAAAGAACCGAATTGTGCCGGGCACTGTCGGCCGAGGAAACAGGCAAAGCCCTTGCCTTTCATAAGAGCTTTCCAAATTACAGTCCCACGCCGTTGGCAGACCTTAAAGCAGCTGCTGAGCATCTGGGTGTGGGCAGTCTCTACGTTAAGGATGAATCCTATCGCTTCGGCCTGAATGCTTTTAAGGTTCTGGGTGCAACCTATGCTATGGGACGTGTTCTGGCCGAGCGGCTGGGCGAGGATATCGGTGATTTGCCCCATGCCAGGCTGGTTTCTCCCGAAATTCGAAAAAAGCTTGGGGATATTACCTTTTATGCCACAACCGATGGCAATCACGGCGCAGCCGTTGCCTGGACTGCCCGTGAGCTGGGTCAGAAATCCGTCATCTACATGCCCAAAGGTTCTTCTCCCGCAAGGCTTGAGAATATACGCCAATACGGTGCCCAGGCATCCATTACGGAGCTCAATTACGATGATGGCGTGCGCTTCGCCCAAACTCAGGCGGTTAAAACCGGGGGTGTTATGATTCAGGATACTGCCTGGGAGGGTTATGAAAAAATTCCCCTGTGGATTATGCAGGGCTATGCCACCCTGGCGGCGGAAGCTTTATCCCAGATGCCCCAAAAACCCACTCACGTTTTTCTCCAGGCAGGGGTAGGTTCCTTTGCCGGTGCAGTGCAGGGCTATCTGGCAGCGCTTTATGGAAAGGAAGCGCCCAAGGTGGTTGTCATGGAAGCAGCGGCAGCCGACTGCTTTTACAGATCCGCCATAGCGGCAGACGGCAAAGCCCGTTTTGTGGGGGGAGACATGTATACCCTCATGGCAGGCCTTGCCTGCGGTGAACCCAACACCCTGGCCTTTGAGCTTTTAACCTCCTGGAGCAAGGCCTTTGTGTCCTGCCCCGACTGGGTAACAGCTTATGGCATGCGTATACTTGGAAATCCTCTGGGCAGTGACCAAAGAGTGGTTTCCGGAGAATCGGGGGCAGTGGGCATGGGCCTTCTGGCTTCCATAATGGAAAACAGTGCGCTTTCGGATTTAAGGGCACTTCTGGATCTCAATGAAAATTCCAGAGTTCTCTTAATCAGTACGGAGGGTGCCACGGATCCCGGCACCTACCGGGATATTGTCTGGCGATGCCGCAATGCCTATTAAGGGGATTGCGGGTTGTACACGGCAAAAGAAATGAGGCAGAGCAATGAAGACACTTATAACAAATGGCTTTATTGTGGACGGGACCGGAGAGCCCGGCTACAGGGGCAGCATACTCATAGAGGACGGCAAAATCAGCAGTCTGGAAAAGGCCGACCCTGTCCACACCAAGGATGAACCTTTTTCTGGAGCTCATGACGGCCCTGATGTGAAACGTGTGAATGCGGAAGGCCATGTGGTGTGCCCGGGCTTTATCGATACCCACAGCCACAGCGGGCTTAAGGTTTTAGAGGATGGCTACCAGGCACCGAAGCTTTTACAGGGTATTACCACCGAGATTTACGGGCAGGACGGGGTATGCGTTGCCCCGCTTCCTCTTGACCGCATTGAGGTGTGGCGCAAATACATCAGCGGCCTTGACGGGGACAGCGATAAGGTGGACTGGACGTTTGAAACAACCGAAGGCTATTTGAAAGCCCTTGAGAAAAACGGCATATCCACCAATGCAGCCTATCTTGTACCTCACGGCAATGTAAGGCTGGAGGTTATGGGCCTGTCCGACAGAGCGCCTACGGACGAAGAAATTAAAGCCATGCAGGCTGTGGTCCGCAGGGAAATGGAGGGAGGAGCCATCGGCTTTTCCTCGGGCCTTATTTATATTCCCTGTGCCTATTCCCTGACAGACGAGCTTATTGAGCTTTGCAAAACCGTCCGGGAGCTGGATGGGGTTTTTGTGGTGCACCAGCGCAGTGAAGCCGACGAAATCCTTTCCTCTATGGATGAAATCTTGGAAATTGGAAGACAAAGTGGAGTACGGCTTCATTTTTCACATTTTAAGGCTTGCGGCAAAAAGACGTGGGATAAAATCCCCGCCATGCTGGAAAAGCTGGATAAAGCAAGAGAAGAGGGCTTGACGGTATCCTTCGATCAGTACCCCTATATTGCGGGGAGCACCACCTTAAGCGTTGTTTTTCCGCCCTGGGTTCATGTGGGCGGTGCGGAAAAAATGCTGGAACGCCTTGGGGATGAGGAAGTCCTTGCCCGGGTGGAAAAGGATATTGAGGCCGGAAGCCGGGGATGGGATAATTTTGTTGACTTCGCAGGCTGGGACGGCATATTTATAACGTATGTGAAAAGTGAAAAAAATCAGAATCTGGTGGGAAAGAGCCTGAAGGAAATCGGAGAGATCCGGGGTGTTTCACCCCTCAAGGCCACGGCGGACCTTCTTATAGAAGAAAAAGGCGCTGCCAGCCTGGTGGACTTTTACGGTACCGAGGAGCATGTGAAGACCTTTTTAACACGGCCGGAGCAAAATGTTTGCACCGACGGGCTGCTTTTAGGTACACCTCATCCGAGAGTATACGGAAGCTTTCCTCGAATATTGGGAAAATATGTAAGAGAAGAAAAGGTTCTTACTCTCGAAGAGGCGGTGTATAAAATGACCGGCAAGGCGGCGCAAGCTTTCCGCCTCAAGGACCGGGGCCGCCTGGCTCCGGGTATGGCCGCCGATTTGGTTATTTTTAATCCGGATACCGTCCTGGATAAAGGAACCTTTGAAAACCCCAGACAATATCCGGAGGGTATTATGGCCGTTATGGTCAACGGCAGGTTTGTTTATGACACCGAAGGCATGCATCGCATACCGGCGGGAAGGGTTTTAAGGAGGTAAGCGTTATGGCAGGAGTAGTTGAAATTTGTCAGGAACTATTGAGGATTCCCAGCTTGTCAGGTCAGGAAAAGGCCGTGGTGGAGCGCATTGAGGAATTTATGAAGGAATTTGGCTTTGATGAAGTCAATGTGGATAAGTACGGTAATATCACCGGAGTTATTAATGGAAACAAGCCCGGTAAAACGCTGCTCTTTGACGCCCATATGGATGTGGTTCCCGTATCTGATGAAGGCAGCTGGAGCTTTCCTCCTTTCGGCGGCATGATCTCCGACGGCAAAGTTTACGGCAGGGGAGCCAGCGATATGAAGGGCTCCTTAAGCGCCATGCTGGCTGCCGGGCAAAAGCTCGCCACCGACAGAAGCTTCTGCGGGCGGGTGGTTGTGGCCGGTATTGTCCATGAGGAATGCTTTGAAGGTATCGCCTCCAGGGAGGTTTCCAAAAGCATAAAGCCGGATTATGTGGTTATCGGCGAGGCCACCCAGCTTAAAATTGCCTGCGGGCAAAAGGGTAGAGTGGAAATAATTGTGGAAACCTTCGGAAAATCCGCTCACTCGGCCAATCCTGAAAAAGGAGTTAACGCGGTTCTTAAAATGACCCGCCTCATTGACAGGATTAACACCCTTCCCTTTTCAAACCATGAAAAAATGGGCAAGGGCATACTGGCCCTCACGGATATCATTTCCACACCGTATCCAGGCGCCTCCGTTGTACCCAACCACTGCCGTGCCACCTATGACAGGCGTATTCTGGCCGGAGAGACCAGGGAGGATGTGCTCCGTCCCTTTGAGGAGGCTATTGCGGCTCTCAAAAAGGAGGACCCGGAATTTGAGGGCAGGGTTTCCATTGCGGAAGGTACCGAGCTTTGCTATACGGGAGAGGAAATAAAAGGAGAGCGTTTCTTCCCGCCCTGGATACTGGATACCTCCGACCCTTTCGTAGAGAAGGCGGAGAAGGGTCTTGCCAAAGCCGGCATCGAAGCGGTGAAAAGCTATTATGCCTTTTGCACCAACGGAAGCCACTATGCGGGGGAAGCCGGTATTACGACCATCGGCTTTGGCCCGTCCATGGAAAGTCTGGCCCATGTAAGCAATGAATACATTGAGATTCAACAGCTGAAATTAGCTGCTGAAGGCTTTTTCCATATTGCAAGGTTTGTGCTGGACGGGTATGATGAAGAATAAGGGCCGGGGATCTTTGTGATAATTCCGTAAGCTCAGGCCAAAGGGTTTGGGAGGGATTGGACGTGTCGGCGACACCAGAGAGCGCGTACACCTATTATGCCTTTATCAGCTACAAGCATGAGGATGAAAAATGGGCGAAATGGATTCAGGAAAAGCTTGAAACCTACCGGCTTCCCTCCGTCCTGCAACGGGAAAACGGGCGGATCCCCAACCGGATTTCACCTGTTTTCCGGGACAAAACCGATATTACTGCGGGTCCTTTGCGTCAAACCCTTTCCAAGGAGCTGGAGGCGTCCCGATTCCTTATAGTGATTTGTTCTCCCCGCTCGGCTAAGTCCCCTTATGTGGACTATGAGGTGGAGCAATTTATCCGGCTTGGCAGACAGGACCGGATTATTCCTTTTATCATTCAGGGAAAGGTCGGTGCGTCCGACCCGGAACAGGAGTGTTACGTGCCTTCCCTCCTTCAGCTGGAGGAGACTCTTTTAGGCGTGAACCTGCCTGAATTGGGAAAGCGGCCGGCCTTTTTAACGGTTATTGCCAAAATGCTGGATATCCGCCTGGATACACTGATAGGCCGGGATAAAATCCGGCGCCGAAAGAAAAAGGCTCTCATCGGTGCGGGAATAGCACTTGTCTTAAGCCTGGGGTATCTTTCCTGGGACTATTACATACCTAAAACAAGGGCTTATTCGGATTATGTGGTGCGTTACGGCCTGCCGGAAGGTATTTTCCCATTAAAAAGAGGGTTTTGGCCTTTCAGTGAAAGCGAAGTAGAGGACAGGGACGACTTTTATCTTATAACGGAAAGAAAATCGGATCAGAGCCTCATTCTGAAGCATGTCAATTCGGCGGAGGTCCCCATTGACTACCATACGGATGTGGAGCTTGCCGACAGGCCTGTAATCGCCCGCTATACCTACCGGGTTGAGAACGGAAACAGATACGCCAGGGAAGCGCGGTACATGAACCGTTTTGAAGACGTGCTAACCGTTCTTCGGTATTCCGATGATGCCACGGTGGTGGATTTTACGGGGGGAGACGGCTCAAATGCACCTGTCACCTTATCCAGCAGCGTTTTTGATGAGGGAGGGATGCTTGACGCTAACAACCAAAAGTCAAAAAGCGCTATCACCCGCCATATTTATACCTATGATACTAAGGGCTTTATCCTTTCGGCCGCCTTTATGCGCGACAACCGGGCAACGGTCCCCACACCTGATAAAAACGGTACCGTAGGCTATGCCTGTGTGACGGACAACTACGGCAGAATTGTTGAAAAAGCCCTGCAGTATGCTTTTGACGATGACAGCGGGGGTGTCCTGGTCCACCGAATTACCTACCGTTATGCCACATTTTTAAATCAGCTGGTGGAGGTTAATTATTGGGATGCCTCCGGCAATTGGGTTTTAAACAGTGAGCTTTATGCTGCCAAGCTAATGACCTACAATGCCAGCGGGAATCTCTCCGATATACGCTATTATGATAAGGAAGGCAATGCCTGTATTTTTTCCCGGGGCTATTCCAGCGTACATATTGAATATGACGATCATGGCTTTCACCTGGAGGAAGCGTTCTTTGATGCCAAGGGCAGCCCGGTAGTTAATGCGGAAGGGTATGCCAGGGTAAGGTTTAAAAGCGATCCAAGAGGAAATAATATTAAGGCAGCTCTTTATGGTGTTGACGGTAAGCTGATGCTTGCCCAACCCAGTAACACACTTCTCTACCGATCCGGTTTCGCGTCCATTGAAACACACTACGGCAAGGACAATCGTCCCGGCAAAGTAACCTATTACGGTCTTGACGGAAAGCCTGCCCTCGTGGATGCAGGGTACTCAGGCCTTAACCTTTTATACAACGACATGGGTTTGGTTCGTGAGATAAGCTATTTTGGCCCCGACGGACTGCCTGTTAAATGCAGGGAGGGCTTTGAGAGCTTCCAAAAGGAGTATGATTCCAGAGGGCTTGTAACCAAATGGCGTTACACCGATCACAATGGCGGGCTTATTGAGACGGTTTGGGGCTACTCCATGGTTGAATCCGAATTTGATGCCAATGGCAACTTTAAAAGCAGTGCTTTTTTTGATGAAAAAGAAGCGCCGGTTTTAAATGGAGAGGGTTATGCCAGGCAGGAATGGGTTTATGATGATAGAGGCCTTTTATTAAGCAGCAGGTATTTGGATACCCAGGGCAATCCGGTGGATACAGTCCAGGGCTATGCCTTTTATGAAGCCGCTTTCACGGAATTTGGCTATTGCAGCTGGGAAGCCTATTATAACAGGGAGGAAAACCTTGTTGTCGTTCCCTCCTTTGGCTATGCAGCCTGCCGCACAAATTATTCGGATCAGGGCTATCTTACCGGGCAGGCCTTTTACGGGTCGGACGAAAAGCTTATGGTAAACACGCTAAAGGGCTACGCACGCTTCACAGCTGCATTCAATTCCAGGGGGCAAGCCCTGGAAAAGGCTTATTATGACGCTGACGAAAGGCTTGTGGTAGTGCCGGAAGCAGGTTGGGCCAAAACCACAGGTGAGTACGACACGGAGGGCCGTCCTCTGGCTGAAGCCTTTTACGGTTCCGATAATGAGCTTATGATGCATACTATTTTTGGCTACGCCCGGGCAAAAGCAAGCTATGATCAATGGGGAAACCGGTTCGAGCTGGCCTTCTATGATGAAGCTGACAGGCTTTATGTTTCGCCCCCTAACGGCTTTGCAAGGCTTAGAACGGAATATGATGAAAACCGGCTTTTGGAGCAGAGCTATTTTGATGATGAGGGAAGCCTTTTGGAAGCAGCATCGGCAGGTTTCGCTCGGTATACCCAAAAATGGGATGAAGAGGGTAAAATTATCGAAATTGCCTATTATGGAGAAGACGGAGCGCCTATAAATGGCCTTTTTGGCTTTGCACGAACAACCTATGCCTACAATGAAGCGGGAAAGGTCACACAAAGGCTGTATTTTGATTTCCTGGACAATCCGGTGGAGGCCCTGGAAAGCGGTTACGCTCAGGGGGTATGGGAGTATAAAAACGGTGATAAACTTAAAAGGGAAATGTACTATAACCGTTTGGGAAGTCTTCTTTCCCAACGGGACATTAAGAGCCGGGCCTTTACTTATATTGGTTCTCTAAGCCTTCTGGAACCTGCATTTGAAGCCGGTGTAAGGCTTAATGATTTGGTGCTTGAATATGGCAGCTGGAGCTTTTTTGAACATGAAAAGGATGATGAGGGCTTATCGGCGTTTAGCGCAGCTGTTGAGGAATACCGCAGCAAGCCTAAGACATTGGTGGTATTTCGCCCGTCCGACGGCACCATACGCCGCTTTAACTTTGACGAAAAGGACATGGGGATTCAGTTTAAGAATCTGACCTATTATTTTTCCGGCCAATCGGAGCTGGAAGCTTTTCTTGCTCCCATGAAAACACCTTAACCTTCTTTTTTCCTTTTCTTCACACATTCGGTGAGGAGAAATTCGATTTGCCCGTTAATGGAGCGGAAATCGTCCTCAGCCCAGGAAGCCAGCTCCTTCCACAGGGAAGGGGACAGCCGCAGAAGCACTTGTTTTTTTTCCTTGTCTTTCTCCTTCTCTCTTTCCGTTTCACTCTTCTCCATAGAACGAAGTTCCTCCTCTCATCCTGACAAGATCAGTAAAAAGCATCGGCAGGGGTATCCGAATCCGAACCCCCTGCCACTTAAATGGCGGGCATTAATAGAGGGAGCCGCTGTTCACCACGGGCTGGGCATCCTTGTTGCCGCAAAGCACCACAAGGAGGTTGCTTACCATGGCAGCCTTGCGCTCCTCGTCAAGATGAACGATGTCATTCTCATTGAGCTTGGCCAGAGCCATTTCCACCATGCCTACGGCGCCTTCCACAATCATCTGTCTGGCATCGATGATAGCGGAGGCCTGCTGCCTTTGAAGCATGGCTGCGGCGATTTCAGGAGCATAAGCCAGATGGGTAATGCGGGCTTCCATAATTTCAAGGCCTGCGAGGGCGACCTTATCCTGAATTTCCTCCTTAAGCTTTTCAGCAACCTCCTGACTGCTTCCACGGAGTGACTTTTCGTTATCGTCCCCGGGAGTATCGTAGGGGTAAAGCCTCACAATATTACGGAGTGCCGAATCACATTGAATGGAAAGAAACTCCGTGTAATTGTCCACATTAAAGACAGCCTTCACCGTATTTACAACACGCCAGATAACAACAATGCCGATGATAATGGGGTTACCCAGCTGGTCGTTGATTTTCTGCTTTTCGTTATTAAGGGTGAGTGCCTTTAAGGAGATTTTTTTTGTGCCTGGGGCAACTTGCGTCCCCTGGAGTGCAGTTACAGAGATATTGCCCTGTCCGTCGTGAATGGGGGGTGCGGTACGAGGGGCCTGTGAAGCGGGATTAACTGATGTAACAAAGGGATTTACAAAGTAGAAGCCTTCTCCCTTCAGAGTGCCGTAGTATTTTCCGAAAAGGGTGAGTACTAGGGCTTCGTTGCGTTTAAGGACCTTTAAGCCTCCGAAGATTATGGGTCCTATGATGCAGGAGTAAAGGATGCCGATGCCCAGAAGGAACGAACCCAAAATGACGGTAGGTGTGGGGCCTTCCTGAGCAAGCAGCACAATTCCGGTAATAAGCAGCCCTATTGCTGCCACAATAAGTAAAATGTTCAAAAGGAGAATCGGCATGCCGCTTCGGTATCTGGGTGTGATTTCCGTTTCGTACATAGGTTTTGCACTTGCATTAGGTTGAGCTGTTTCATTCATATTATTAACACCTCACTGATATTATTTTGATATCACAATTATATTAATATGAATTTTTGTTCCTGTCAATGGGCCTTCCGTTAAATTAAAAGCGCGGGGGTATCGAACTTACGAGCTTTTAGCCGGATTTGCTTACGCAAATGGCTGCCGGCCATATTAAAAAGCCGCAAGGAGGAACCCTTGCGGCTTTTTTAAGCGGAACAAAATCTTTATTCAATAAGTCGGACTTACTTGGCCTCCACATGAAAACCACTGCGGCTGTTAGTGAGAATGGCTTTTTTATAGGTTCCGGGGGTGACGCCGAACCGTTCCCTGAACTTGGCTGAAAAGTAGGAGGGGGTGTTATAGCCCAGCCTTGAGGCGATATCAATAATACTGAGGCTGGTATTTTCCTTAAGCCACTCGGCCGCCCGGATAAGCTTTTGCTCCGAGACATATTCGGAAAAATTGATTCCCACATTATCCTTAAACACGCGGCTTAAGTGAGCGGAGGTAATGTGGAAGTGTTCGGCGGCGGAGGACAGCGTCACGTTTTCAATGTTCTGTTCAATAAATTTTAGGATATGATTCATGTTTTTTCGCTGAATAGTGGTGCTGTTAGCCAGTATCCGTTCCCGGTATTCCAGCATGCAGGCTTCAATGAAGCAAACGCATTCCTCAAGGCTTTTAAATCGGCTTAATTGCCCTGTAAGCGGCACGCCGCCCAACTCAAAGGCCAGGGCTTTTTCATCAAAGGCTTCTTTAATGGCATAGAATACCAGATTGAAAAAGTCGATGGTTTGACGGTAGGCATAGCCGCAGTTGCGAATTTGAGCAAGGGTTCTGTTAAGATAATGCACCAGATTCTGGCTGTCGGGGCATAGATCATTTAAATAACCGGTTACGGTTTCAATGACCCTGGATTCAATGACGCAGTCATTGCTCTCCAGCTTTTCCAGCTCCTCCAGGGAAAAACGGTTTGAATAATTGTAGATAAAGGCATATTTCATCAGGTGTGCCAGCCTCTTGTAGGGCTCCGAGACGTTTTCAACCCGGGGATAGGGGGATGTGTAGTAAATGTTGAAAAGGAACTTATTGTATTTTTGCACCTCTTCAAACAGCTGAAGAGCCAGATCCTTTATGCCGTGCTTCTCATCATGGTTGATAAGGCAGGATACGCAATCCTTTTTATGAAGCGTGACAGAATGGGGCAGACCAAGGGTCCGAAACAGAATTTTTGAGGTTTCCCGAAGGGTTTCACATAAAAGGGTTTTTTGCTTGTCGGTCAGCTCGGATAAATAGGCACAATCCGGCTCTATAATCAAAACGGAGAAAAAACGAAAGGGTGTTTCCTGGGACGAAAAATGCTCGATAACCAGCTCAATGCCCGTAGGAGGATTGGATTTCATGAGCTCGTCGGCATATTTTGCGGTTATTTGCTCCTTGCTTCGGTGCATCTGGCGACGGTGATTAAGCAAGATATAACTCAGGATACAAATAAGGCTTATTGTAACCATGATAAAGGCATAGGGTACAAGGTAGCTGCTGTTGCTCGTCAGCCCATAAACCGAGGTGGGCGTGGGCTCATAGTATAAATACACTAAATTGTTCCCGCCGGAGCTTTTGTAGTAATAGGAATATCTTTGAGAGGATATTTTCTTTTTTATAACATGATCTTCCGGGCTGCTGCGCAGCATATCCAGCAAAATTTCGTCGGACAGAGTATTGGCTCCTTCTGCTGATAGGACTGTATTGCCGCAGAGAATAATAAAGGTGCCGGAGGGATTATAATGACTTACCTGAGACTTGAAAAAAGAGGACGCATCGGCCAGGTATAATCCTGCAAAGCCGCGATAGGCCGTATCCTTCACCCAATTTCCATTTATGATGGGGTAAACGTAAATTGCCGTGTTTTCGGCAGTGATATAAAAGAAGGGCTTTGAAATTGAACCCATGGACACAATGCTTTTAATATCGTTATAGCCGGTGGTCAGCCTTTCAAGAGAATAGCTGTTGTTGCCTGCTGAAACCACCGCGTCATCTTCAACCCGATACAAGAACAAATCCGATATGTAGCTGCTGTGCCTTATGCTGTCTATTATGGAGATTCGGACGGAAGAGAAAAAATCATTGCTGCTGTCTGATTTTTCAAAAAAGAGAGAGTAGGAGGTGCTGCGCAGGTATTTTTCCAGGTTGCCGTAGAGGTAGTCATAAAGCTTTTCCTCAATTAAATCATCATTAACCTGCCGGCTTTCGCTCATAAAGCGGTCCAGGTTTTCATTCATATCCTTTTTAATGGAGTAGTCAAAGCCAAGAGATGTTACGAGAAAGGCCATAAAAAATCCGGAAATAATGAAGACGACTTTTGCTCTGAATTTTCGCGAAAATTTTTGCAGATCCTTTAAAAAAGCTTTCAATTTTGCCGCCATTTTTGCTCCTTTCAACCGTTTATGCCGTTTCTTTTAAACTTCTTGTCGTAGCAATATCAAATAATTCGCTTCAGACATCAAATAATTACTATTCTAAAACGAAGAATGCATCGGTTAATAACGGGAACATCAAAATAGTATCGCGTTTATCAAAAGAGTAATACTGTTCGCTTGTGCAGCCCTGTGATAATAATAAATTACAGCCCTTAGACAAAAAAGTCAAATAGTTCTTTTTAATATTATCTCTATTTATGCGAAATGCACAAATAAATATGGAGGGGTACCATGCTTCCTAAAAAAAGCGTCTCTTATGCCAAATGGAAGGACAGGGACAGGAAACCTGCATTCCATTTTCCAAAAAGGTTTTATACACCACGAAGAATTCTGCTTTCGGTGCTGTCGGCAGCATTATTTTGCGGCAGCTTTTCACCCGTTGTATTGGGTGAATCCTCGGGCAATACCTCCGGCATACCCTTGAAGGATAAGTATCAAACCTTTGAGGGCAGAGAAATCGGAGGTGATTATGTCAATTCGGATGAGATCCCCTTATATTCGTCCTATTTTAAGGAGAAGGCACAAAGCGGAAAAAGCATTGGAGAGTCCTATGACATTTCCCTTGACAGTATAGAAAGGGACACGGGCACAGAGCTTTTAATCACCGAATATGAAGGCAGGCAGGCTCTTTTATGGACCGGAAGCACACCCTTCATTGAATTTGATGTAACAATGGCTCAGGACGGCCTCTTCCGGCTGGAGTTGGATTATTATCTGCAGGAGGGCTCTTCCAGTGCGGGAAAGCGTTCTCTTTATGTGGACGGCCGGTATCCTTTTTTGGAAGCCAATGATCTGGTCTTTTACCGCTATTTCAAGGATAAAAATGAACCTGTTGTAAATAGCCTGGGGGATGAAACCAGGCCTTCCCAGACAGAGGTTCCCGGCTGGAGGACTCAGGCCCTTGCCAATTCTTCTGGACTCATTGAAGAACCGTTTGTGTTCTTTCTCGAAAAGGGCAGCCATGTGCTTCGCTTAAACTATGTTCAAGGTGATATGGCCGTATCCGCCATCCGTGTTCTGGCAGTTAAAGAGGTGCCGGCCTATGAGGAGGTCGCTGAAAGCTACAAGGCCCTGGGTTATAAAAGCGCCGGTCAAAGCCTGGATATTCAGGCTGAGGCCTATGCCAAAGAAAAAAACGATCCTACCCTCCGCCGTGAAAATGACGGTGATCCACTGGTGACCCCCCACTCAGACACCAGCCGCCTTCTTAATGTCATGGGGGCTTACCGCTGGCGAAGCGGCAATCAGGAAATCACCTGGGAGCTCAGCGTACCGGAGAACGGCCTGTACAAAATCGGCGTCAGGGCTAAGCAGCAGTGGCAGGATGGCGTTCCCTCCTACCGGCAGATAAAAATTGATGGTGAAGTGCCTTTTAAGGAGCTTCTGGCTTACAAATTCGATTACTCCCCAGCCTGGAATACGGCGGTTTTAAGTAATGAGAAGGGGAATTCCTATGAATTTTACCTTACCGCAGGAACCCATACCCTGTCCATGTCGGTTAAATACGGCCCCATGACACCTATCATAGAATCCATAAGTGAGGACATTCAAATTCTTTCAGACCTTTTGCTCAATATTACGCTCATTGCCGGAAATGATCCGGACCCCAATTATGATTATGATTTTTTTAACAAAATACCCGGCATGAAGACGGATATGAAAGACCTGGCCTCAAGCATGCAGTGGAAGTATGAGCAGCTAAAGGCGATGTCTGATAAATTGCCGGCAATGGCCAATAATTTTATGACCATACAGGCCCAGCTCAATGCCATGATTAACAACCCCTACAGCATTGCACGGAAGGTGGATGAGCTCATCAGCTCCCAGGAAAGCCTGAGCAACTGGTACCTGGAGCTGCAGAAATCCCCGCTGGTCATTGATTACTTCAAGCTCGGCCCCACTGCGGAAAAATGGGCTAATAAGCAGTCCAACCTTTTCCAGAGAATTAAAACCACCCTTCTTAATTTCTTTGCTTCCTTTTCCAAGGATTATGACAATGTGGGAAGCGTTCTTACCGATGATGTTGAAATTAACAAGACCATTACCGTCTGGATAGCAAGAGGAACGGAATGGGCGGAGGTTATTAAGGAGCTGGCCGACGAGGAGTTTACTCCCCAATATGGAATCGCTCTCAATGTCAATGTGGTGCCTTCAGGCCAGCTGGTGGCCGGTTCGGCCAATGCCCTTATGCTCTCCATTACTTCGGGCAAGGCCCCCGATGTGGCACTGGGTGTCGACGCGACTTCCCCAGTGGAATTTGCCATACGGGATGCGGTTTATGATTTATCCCTTATGCCTGATTTCGATGAGGTTAAATCAAGGTTTGTGGAAGGCATAATGACTCCCTATGAATACGACGGAGGAACCTATGCCATTCCTGAAACCATGAACTTTAATGTCATGTTTTACCGCAAGGATATACTTAAAAAATTCAATGTTCAGCATCCTGATACCAGAGAGCAGCTTTACAGCTATGTTATGCCTGCATTGTATCAAAACGGCCTCCAGTTTTACTTTGAAAGAGATTTTACCCAATTTCTTTTTCAGAACGGCGGGGAATTTTATTCACAGGACGGTATGACCTCCGCACTGGATACCCCGGAAGCCTATCTGGCCTTTAAGGAATTTACCGAGTTGTTCACTCATTACGGCGTGCCGGAGGTGGCGAACTTCTATCAGTACATGCGAAACGGGAGAATGCCCATCGGCATCGGCAATTTCAATACCTATATGCAGCTTTCGGTGGCTGCGCCCGAGCTGGCCGGAAAATGGGGTATCGCTCCCATCCCCGGGGTTTTGATGGCAGACGGTACCATTGACAGAACCGCGGGGGCCATCACCGCCCAAGGAGATGTGATTATGAAGCAGAGCGAGGAGCCCGAAGCCTCCTGGGAGTTTTTGAAATGGTGGTCCAGTGCCGAGACGCAAACAAAATTCGCCAAGGAGGTAGAAGCCCTTATGGGGGCGGAAGCCCGATGGAATACGGCCAACAGGGAGGCCTTTATCAACCTTTCCTGGAATGAAGGGGATATTGAGGTTCTCAGGGAGCAATGGGAATGGGCTAAGGAGACCCCCACCGTTCTTGGCGGATACTTTACGGCCAGACACCTGACCAATGCCTGGACCACTGTGGTTGTAAGCGGAGGAGATGTGAGGGATGCTTTGGAACAGGCAGTAAAGGACATCAACCGTGAGCTTCGGATGAAACAGGAAGAATACGGTGTTATCAATAATGAATAAAAGGGAGGAAATGTAAGCGGTTAAAGGCTTGCGTAATGGATAACATGAGCAATGATACATCCTTTGTCACAGCCGTGAATCCCCAAAAGGCAAGGGGAAAAGAGGGCTCAGCACCTGTGGCTTCCATCAGGCGCTTCATAAAAACCTATTGGATTGGCTACCTCTTTTTACTGCCCTTTGTCGTGCTGTTTTCCATTTTTGTTGTCATTCCGGTGGTATACGCTTTTTTATTGAGCTTTACGGATTATAACATGCTTCAGCCTGCCCGGTTTGTAGGGCTTAATAATTACAAGCTGCTGCTTTTGGATGACGCGGTATTTCTGACAGCCATCAGCAATACTCTGGTTTTTTCACTTGTTACCGGCCCCATCGGGTATTTGCTGTCCTTCTTTGCAGCCTGGGTGATTAATCAGCTCAATTTTAAGCGTGGCTTTCTTCTGGCCTTCTACGCGCCGTCCATTACAAGCGGCGTGGCCATGAGCTATGTATGGCTGGTCATATTTTCCAGCGATCGTTACGGCTATCTCAACAATATTCTTCTTAACCTGAATATGATTGATTCCCCCATTCTGTGGAATACAGATCCGGCCTACATTATGAAGGTGGTTATGACCATTTCGCTGTGGATGAGCATGGGCACAGGCTTTCTGGTGTTTCTGGCCGGACTTCAGAACATTTCCCCCTCCTATTACGAGGCAGGGGCCATTGATGGGGTTAAAAACAAGTTTCAGGAGCTGATTTATCTCACCCTGCCCTCCATGAAGCCACAGCTTCTGTTCGGCGCCATCAACTCCATTGTTACTTCCTTCGGAGTCTTTGATATCGCCGTATCCGTGGCGGGCATGCCCAGCCCCAATTACGCCGGACATACCATTGTAGCCCATTTATACGACTACGCCTTTATCCGCTTTCAAATGGGCTATGCTTCGGCAGTGGCGGTGGTGCTGTTCATCATTACCTTTGTACTGGGCAAAGGGGTTTTCAAGCTTTTGGCAACAAAGGACGAATAAGAAGGGGAGGCAATTTGAATTGATTAAGATTCGCTGGTTTAAAGGACAATGGATACATATTACAACGGGTAAGGCGGCCCTGTATGCGGTGATGCTGTGTCTGGTGGCGTTTACCTCGCTTCCGCTCATATACCTTGTGAGTACGGCATTCAAGCCCATGGATGAATTGTTTCTTTTCCCGCCCCGTTTTTTTGTTACGCGGCCCACCATGAAAAACTTTTCCGATTTATTACAGGCACTGGGAAGCTCAACGGTTCCGTTTTTAAGATATGTTTACAACAGCATCCTCATAACCGTGGTGACGGTGGTTTTAACCGTTATCGTATCCTCTCTGGGGGCTTATTCACTTGTGAAGTTCAAGCCTCCCGGCGGCGCCTTTCTTTTTAACCTCATACTGATGGCCCTTATGTTTTCACCCCATGTAACGCGAATTCCAAGCTACATGGTCATCAACAAGCTGGGGCTTATCAATACCTATGGTGCCTTAATACTGCCCAATATCGCCGTGGCCTACAATATTTTTCTCATGAAGCAGTTTGTAGAGCAGTTTCCCAATGAACTTATCGAAGCGGCCCGCATAGACGGTTCGGGGGAATTCAGAATATTTCTGAAGCTGGTTATGCCTGCTCTTGCACCGGCCTGGTCCACACTCATTGTCTTTTCCTTTGTTGCAAACTGGAATGATGCCTTTTCGCCTCTTATCTATATTACCAGCCAGGCCATGAAAACCCTGCCTCTGGCGTTAAATACCATCAGCGGAGGTGCTGCGGGAATGAGTATCGGCCGGGCGGGAGCCGTAGCCGCCGCAACCTTCCTTATGACCATACCCACCGTCATTATTTTTACGGTGTTTAAGGGAAGAGTTATGGAAACCATGGTGCATTCGGGTATAAAAGGCTGATGTGCATAGAATGCGCATTTTAGCCCCCTGGGATCGTCGAAGACGACCCTTAATTAACGAAAGGAGCATCGCCAGTGGGTGCAATAGTCACTAGCAAGGTTAAGAAAAAAATGGTCTCCCTTCTTTTGTTCCTGCTCTGTCTTGTGAGCCTCGTGCCTTCCGCCGCCGCAGAGGAGGAGATGGACTATGTAACGGCCAACACAAGCTTTCGCCTTCCCATTCCCAAGGCCTATATTTCAGGCGGAACAATTTACAATATGGGAGCTTGGGAGGAAGAGACCATTTACTTCAAGGACCCCCAGGATCTGTTTATCGATAAAAACGATAATCTTTATATTGTGGACAGCGGCAACAACCGCATTGTGGTTATGGATAAGGAGCTTAAAACCGTAGGTGTGTACCGCAGCCCCGATGGAAAGGCCTTTAATTCACCGGAGGGAATATTTGTTGACGACGATGGGGATATGTATGTGGCTGACAGGGGAAACAGCCGTATTATACATATGTCCGGTGAGGGGGATTTTGTGGAAGCCTTTCACAATCCTGAATCAGAGCTTCTGGGAAGCTCCCCCTTTGCTCCGTCCAAGCTCATTGTGAGCCAGACCGGGTACATTTATGTTCTCCGTGGCGAGAATATCATGGCCATTGACGGCAATAACGGCTTTCGGGGGCTTTTTGGGCAGACGGACATAGGCTACAGCCTGACGGAGGTGTTAACCCGCCTTTTTGCTTCGGAGCAGCAGCAGCTTTTTATGAAGAAAAGGACGGCCTCCTCCTATATAAACCTTACCCTGGGGCAGGACGGCATGATTTACGCCACCAGCAGGGAACGGATTGAGGGTGAAATAAAAAGGCTCAATTCCGTGGGAAACAATATTTACCGCAAATATAAAACCGTGGGCAGCGGATTTACCAACCCCATTACGGATTTTATCCAAAAAAGGATCCTAAAGTCCGTGGTTGCCGGGAACACCTTTAAGTTCGGGGAATATTTCGACGATGAAGGCAATTACATTGAGCCAGTTTTCCGGGACATTGCAGTGGATTCCAACGGCTTCGTTACCGTTATCGAGGAGCAAACCGGAAAGGTTTATCAGTATGATCAGGAAGGCAATATGCTGGCCGCCTTCGGAGGTATCGGTGAGCGCAAGGGGGAGTTTTCCCGGCCCAGTGCCATTGCCGTCGACAGTCGTGGAACCGTCTTTATTCTGGATAGGCTTAATAACAATATTCAATACTTTAAGCCCACTGAATTTATTCAAACGGTGCATGATGCGGCTAAGGCCTATGAAGCGGGAAACTACAGTCTTTCCTTCCAAAATTGGTTGAAGGTTTTGGAGCTCCATGAAAATTATGAGCTTGCCCATGCAGGCCTTGCCAAGGCTTACTACAAGCAGGGCCTTTACAAGGAAGCCATGGCGGAAAGCCGCCTTGCCAACGACCGGACGCTCTATTCCCAGTCCTTTGACGAGTACAGATACCAGGTGCTGAGGGACAACTTCTTTTACATCCTCTCGGCAATGCTTCTGGCTCTCACGGCAATTTTCCTCTTTCTTAAATACTCCTTCCGGGCGGGAGTGAAGGCCAATTGGGCTTTTATGCAGCAGCACCACAAAAAGATGGGACTATGGCAGGGGGTTAAATACTCCTACAATGTGCTGATTCATCCCATCGACACCATTGAAGGGGTGAGCTATTACAAGAGCCGCATTAATTTAAAGGTACCCCTGATCCTGATGGCTGCGGCCTATATCGTAAGGGTTGCTTATATCTATATCGTTCATTACCCTCTGGCCTCCATAGAAATGAATGATGCCAACATTATTTTTGAGGCGGTAAAGCTTTTTATCATCCCCCTAACCTGGATTCCGGCCTCCTTTGCCGTATCCAGTATTTCCGACGGCGAAAGCAAATTCCAGGAAATCTCTTTTACGGCTATTCTGGGATTGGTGCCCTTTATCTTCATTAATACGCCTCTTATGTTTTTATCCAACCTCATGTCAAAGACCCAGCAGTCCTGGTACGGGGTTTTTTCAGCCGCCGTCTATGTCTGGATGGTTGTTATCCTGTTTCTAAGCCTTAAGCTTTTAAATAATTATTCCTTTGGCAAAACGGTGAGGATGTTTGTTATAACCCTGTTTGTCATGCTTATTATCTGGCTTGTTGCAGGCATGTTCTATGTCCTTTCCGCGAGGGTGATTCAGTTTATTATCAATGTCATTACGGAGTTTAAGGTGAATCTGCTTTAGCGGCAGGCTGGGAAGGTTAACGTGCAACTAATCGAGCGCCGGCGTAAGGTTTATGCCTGCGTTTTACAAAGAATGAAAGCTACGAAATGAAAGGAGTTGAACAGGCGTCTTGCCGGGACTTATGATTAAAAATTTTATCATGAAAAGACTGGGCGCTTTTATTTTCTATACATTGGTCGGGGTATTTATCCTCTACGGCATCTTCAGTATCCAGCAGGCAAAAAGAAATGCCATTGCGGCGCAAAGCTATTCCTATGAAGCGCCGGAGGCCAATGTTGATAAATCGGCAGCCCCAAGCTATAAGAAAATAAGCGAGTCGGAAAATCTGGAGCTGTATTTTGACGAGGGCAGGGGAACGGTCCAGGTAAAAAACACAAATACAGGGTATATCTGGAAGAGTATTGTGGAGGAAGAGGACTATTCCATGGACAAATTGAACCGCCAGTGGAAGGCCTATCTCCAATCGGTGTTTACCATTAAATACAACGACATATCCAAGCGAAACGCACCTCCGGCTACGGTTTACGCCGGTTCGGACTGTGATTTTATGGAATTTGAATATGTGGCTAATGGGGTGGAGGTAAGGTACGGCTTTACAGGAATCGGGCTATTTGTAAAGCTTCAGTACCTTGTGGAGGACGGAAAGTTTGTGGTCCGGGTGCCCTATGAGGGGTATGAAGAGCGGATGCAGTATTTAATTACCACACTTGAAATCATGCCCTTTTTCGGTGCTGCCGGAAACGAGGTGGACGGCTACATGCTTTATCCGGACGGAAGCGGCGCAATCACACAGTATGCCAATGTAAAAAACCGCTCTTCAAAGGTGAAGCAGGGCCTGCTGAGAACCTACTCCAATAAAAATGTTTCCATCCAGGAATACATGGATTCGGACTATTA
>JAFADM010000590.1 GCA_023424865.1 Bacillota bacterium
GTTGTGATTATGATAACACAGCCCTATTTAAAATACAACATCATTTTCAAAAAAATTTTTATTAAACTATTTTTTTTGTATGCTTAAATTTTTTTATATTCCCTCAAAATCCCATGCGTTTTAAACACACTCTTAAGGCATCATTACTCCACAGCGCTTATGTTTTCCCTATCATGAATAAAAGGGGATTATTATAAACACTTGAAGAAACGTTTAAAAATGAGTATTATTAAAGGCAACTGCATAATGTATTTATTGCAGATTGAGATTAAATTCACAATGTAATAATTTTTTTTAAACATCAGGCACCATGTTTTTAGAACTTTGATAGCTGAGAAGTGCCAAAAAACAAGTTATTTCATCGGCGCTTCGTATCCGTTGAGTTGCGGGCATAGCCCGCTTAGGTTATGGGCATAGCCCGCTTAGCATATAAAATTTGATAATAATAGGGTAAAACCTCATGCGGCATTGAACTGTAAATGCAATTGGAATAAGTGCAGTAGAAGGATTCGATAGAATGAAGCTTATAAAAACCATCGACGCTGTGGGGCATATTCTGTGCCACGACATAACCCAGATTATTAAGGATGTTCATAAAAAGCCCGTTTTCAGAAAGGGTCACATTGTAGAAGAAAAGGACATTCCTGTTTTGCTCTCCATGGGAAAAGATCACCTTTATATATGGGAACAAAAAGAAGGCATGGTTCACGAGGACGAAGGCGCCGCCGTTTTAAGGGATTTGTGCCTCGGCGGGGGAATGACCTTCACAGAGCCCAAGGAAGGCAAAATAGACATTCTTGCCGCCCATGACGGCTTATTTAAGGTGGACGAGGACCGTCTGGACCGGATAAATGAAATGGAGGAGCTGATGATCGCTGTAAGAAGCGGCAACACTCCCGTAAAAAAAGGCGATAAGCTGGCAGGGGTTCGCGTAATCCCCCTTATTATAGAAGAAAAAAAGCTTGCTGCCGCAAAAGAAGCAGCAGGTAACGCGCCCCTTCTTACCCTGTTGCCCTACCGTTCTCTTAAGGCCGGTATTGTTACAACAGGCAATGAGGTTTTTCATAAGCGTATCCCGGATACCTTCGGTCCCGTTGTGGAGGCTAAGCTTTTGGAATACGGCGTTGAGGTAATGGGACAGAAAATTGTGGGGGATGACCCGCAAGCTATTGTGGGTGCTATCCACGACTTTCTCGCCATGGGTGCCGGTATGATTGTCTGTACCGGCGGCATGAGTGTGGATCCCGACGACCGGACCCCCGGCGCCATTCGGGCCTCCGGCGCTCAAATTGTTTCTTATGGAGCCCCGGTGCTGCCCGGAGCCATGTTTCTTCTTTCCTATCATCAAAACGGCGTCCCTGTGCTGGGGCTCCCCGGCTGTGTGATGTACGGCAAACGAACCATATTCGATTTGGTTCTCCCCCGGCTTGTTGCCGGTGAAAAGCTTACCCGCAGGGATTTGGTGCGCATGGGCCGCAGCGGGCTGTGCCTGGGCTGCGAGCCATGTCATTACCCCAATTGCGGATTTGGTAGATAAGGCAGGTTATTACTAATGGATACATCCCGGAAGAACAGCAATAATCTTACTCATATAGATGCCGACGGCAATGCCGTTATGGTGGATGTTTCAGGCAAAGAAGCCACCTCCCGCACCGCAGTGGCCTCGGGTACCATTTCCATGAATGCCGCTGCCTTTGATGCCGTCCAAAAGGGTACTGCCAAAAAAGGGGATGTGCTGGGTGTTGCCAGGGTGGCCGCCATTATGGCGGTTAAAAAGACATGGGATCTTATCCCTTTATGCCATCCCCTGCCTGTGTCCAAATGTTCGGTAGCCTTTGAAAGTGATGCCTCCAGCCTTCTTATTAAGGTCTTTTGCACCGTGGGTACCACAGGCCCCACCGGAGTTGAAATGGAAGCCCTCACAGGTGCCTCCTGTGCACTTCTTACCATTTACGACATGCTTAAGGCCGTGGACAAGTCCATGGAAATCGGCAGCCTGCATCTGGAAAGTAAAACCGGTGGTCAAAGCGGAGACTACATTCGGGGAGGTCAAGCATGAAAGATACCTTCAACCGAACCATCGATTATCTCAGAGTCTCTGTTACGGACCGCTGCAACCTGCGGTGCGTTTACTGCATGCCGGAGAAGGCCCCTGTCTATTCCGCATCGGAAAACAGGCTTACCGATGAGGAGCTGCTGAAAATTCTGAGGGCCGCAGCTTCTTTGGGTGTGGAAAGAATTAAAATCACCGGAGGCGAGCCCCTGCTGCGCCCCAAGCTACCTGAATTAATTGCTTCCATACATGCCGTTCCGGGCATATTGGAGGTTACCCTCACTACCAACGGCCTTTTTCTTGAAAAGCAGCTGGAGGATCTGGTTAAAGCCGGTATCCGGGCCGTCAATATAAGTCTGGATGCTCTTGATCCAGAACTTTACAGAGCCATGACCCGTGGTGCAGAGCCTGAACCCGTTCTGCTGGCTGTGGATAAAGCCCTGGAAATGGGCCTTAAGGTTAAAATCAATTGTCTTCCAATAAAGGGAATGAATGAAGGTGAGCTTGCAGCCATAGCCGGGCTTGCCCGTTCAAAGCCCCTGTCGGTTAGATTTATTGAGCTTATGCCCCTGGGCTTTGGAAGAGGCTATGAGCCTGTACCCACACAAGAAGTCATAAAGCGAATTGAAGAAGCTTACGGCAAGCTCTCTCCTTTCCAGGGCAGGCTTGGAAACGGACCGGCCCGTTATTGGACGCTTCCCGGATTTAAAGGTAGTATTGGCTTTATTACCCCATTAAGCGGATCCTTTTGTGAAAATTGCAACCGGGCCAGGCTTACCTCAACCGGTTTTTTTAAAACCTGTCTCCACTCCCTGCGAGGTGTGGATCTAGGTTCCCCTGTAAAGCAGGGTGCGTCTTTTGAGGAGCTGACCCAGCTTATGATCCGCGCAGTAAACGATAAGCCCCCCAATCATACCTTTTGCAATCCATCGGCAGCCGATGGAGGCGAAGGCCTTGGAATGTTTCAATTTGGAGGTTAACTTTAAGTGAGCAATACAATAGAAGGAACAGTCATTGCCATATGTACCAGTGAAAAAAAAGGGACTGCGAAAGCCTGCCGTACCATGGCGGTTTTCCTTGCAGGCTTTGGAATTGAAGGGGATGCCCACGGCGGAAGCTGGCATCGTCAGGTTAGCCTCATCTCCGAGGAAAAAATTCAGGCCTTCAATGAAAAGGGGGCCGGTGTCAATCATGGCGCTTTCGGTGAAAACCTTGTCGTTAAGGGAATTGACTTTTCTTCCCTTCCCATCGGCACCCGGCTTTCAATTGGCCCGGTCCGACTGAAAATAACGCAAATAGGAAAGGAATGCCATAACCATTGTGCCATCTACGATCGCCTGGGGGATTGCATTATGCCCCGCGAGGGTGTTTTTGCCATTGTTGAAAAGGGCGGAATTGTCCGCCCCGGCGATAAAATGGTCGTAGAGCCCCTGAGTACCTCCCTTTCCTCCCCCCTGTTTAAAAATGAGCCCAGGCTTCCCAGATACAAGGCAGCCATATTAACAGCCAGCGACGGTGTTTCTGCCGGTAAGCGGGAGGACTTAAGCGGTCCCCTCATCCGTGAAATGCTTCCTGAAACCCTCTTCGAGCTTGTCAGTTACCAGGTTCTGCCCGATGACAGGGATATGCTGGCCGAAGAGCTCCTTCGGATCTGTGATGAGGTTGAGGCGGATCTGGTTCTGACAACGGG
>JAFADM010000559.1 GCA_023424865.1 Bacillota bacterium
GGAAATCACACCGTTAAACAAACCTACCGCCGTTGACATGGAGTAATTCGAGCTCTCGATACCCGCACGGTAAACGAAGCTTCCGATGACATCCGCTGTTTCATAGGTAACGGGCTGATACAAGAGAATAACCATTTCATAGCCCACGTTCATGAGGTTCCCTATCTGAAGGATAAGCATAATGCCTATGGTGCTCATAAGCCCCGGCAGAGTAATGTGAAGAGTTTGCTTCCAGCGTCCCGCACCGTCTATGGTGGCGGCCTCATAAAGCTCCGCATCAATGGAGCAAAGTGAGGAATAGTAAATGATGGAGCCAAAGCCTGCTCCTGCCCAAATTCCCTGTATGATATAAATGGAACGGAAGTACTCCGGCTTCGTAAGAAAATAAACGGGTTCCATTCCCAATTGACCGAGAACCAGATTGACAATTCCAGTGGACGGCGAAAGGAAATTCACCACCAGACCGGCTATAACAACGGTTGAAATAAAGTGGGGCATATAGGAAATGGTCTGTACCAGGGTGCGGAATTTCTTGTTTCTTACCTCGTTAAACAAAAGAGCAAGGATAATGGGTACAGGAAAAGCGAATATCAAATTATAGACACTGATTAAAAGGGTATTCCTTATAATTCTCCAAAAATAAGGGCCGGTAAAAAAGGTGACAAAATTATCAAATCCCACCCATTGGCTTCCCTTTATTCCAAGAAAAGGCTGAAAGTTTTGAAAAGCCATTTGCAAGCCTTCAAAGGGCTTGTAGTAAAAAATAAGGTAATAGACGATGAACGGGACCAGCATCAGATACAGGTGCTTGTCTCTTGCCATACATGAAAGCGTATGTCTGAGGCTTCCTTCTTTTTTTCTGACTGCGTGGACTGTAGCGTTGGTTTTCAATTGTCTCCCTCCATATCCATCCGGAAGTCCCCGGTCTCTTTATCTTTTAAGAAGCGCTGTTTCACAGGTTTACTCCCTACGCTATGCAGTGTAGCGTCCGGAAAGGAAACCGGCAAGATCCATTACTTCCGAAACTCTTCAAAACTTACGACGGGCGGCATGCATTTTTTACGATCAGCAAGAGCGGAAGTTTTAGAGGTTAATTTTTTATACTTTTTATCTGAGATAGCGGGATTCCTTTGTTCGGATTAAGTCTACAAGCCTCATGGTATCCAGGCATGTAAAAAGCGAATCTGCCGGCTGCTTGCCTTCCCTCACATGTTCAAAAAAAGAATCCAGCTGATGCCAGAAGCCATTGCTCTCAAACATGGCGTCCCCATCTGATGCACTGAGGGCTTCCTGTATGTCCTTATTCCTGAAAATGAGTTCCCCATTGTCCGAATTGCTCCACATGGGTGTATTAACAAAATAAGTTCCCCCATCGGTGGTTACTGTCAATCTTTCCATCACCTCTCCCGAAACAGGGCAAAAGGAGAGCTGTGCAGTCATACCTGAATCAAACAGCAACTGGATAAGGATATTCATGACTCCCGAGCCGAATTGATTTAATTCCTTGTACATAAAGCTTGCCTCCATACAATTGCCCCGGGCAAGATTGCACACAAGATCCACACCATGAACCGCCGTAGCGTAAAAGTCACTGTCCAGGCGCTTTATCCGGTACATTTGATAGTCGATATGCTGCATTGGAGTGTTTTTCTCCGTTATATCCCTCTTGAGCCTGCGTATGACCGGTATATGCCTTCTGTTGAAAGCGACCTGATGAAGGCAGGGCTTTGTCTTAAGCAAATCCACAAGCTCTCTGCATTCGTCAAAGCTTGCTCCGGGAGGCTTCTCAATAAAAACAGGGCAACCCTTTTCAAACATTTCCGACGCCATCCGGGCTGTTATGTGATAGGGCGTAATGAGCATCACCGCATCCGGCTGCTCCTTCTCCAGCATCTCCTTGTAGTCAGTGTAGCTTCTTTCAAAACCCACCCTCTGTGCAAACAGCTCTGCATTTTGCCGGTTTATATCACAGCAACCGGCCAAAAGGGTATCAGGGTGCTCCCTCCTGTATCTCAGAAGGGATGGGGCATAAACCTTGTTTGAGTGATTGCCGCAGCCAATTAAACCTATCCTCATCTTTTTTCCTTTCTTATCTTCCCACCGGCAGTTGGACCCTTACGGGCAATCCGCTTAAAAGTGAGGTTCCGCCGGTATAAAAGTTCCAAAAGCTTAGGAAGATCCTGATTTTATAGTTATACGCCAAGTAGTGTACTGCCCCCGTACCCATTGAGCAAGCATGAATATTTCCGAATGTGGTTAAAAAATCATATTTTGAGGCTTCATTTTTTCCGATTGACGGAAGCTGAAGTTTTGAAGGTTGAATTTCACCGCCATCTATGCCATATTTAGATCAAAACCTAATCTACAAGACACATTGCGTCATTGTAAAAAGAATGATATCCTACTTTGATTTGGAAGGCCTTAAACATTGAAAGAAGGTTTCAGTCAAATTATAAATTGCAGTATAATGAAAATAATAGAAGTGCCTTGTTTTCCGATCTGTTATTATTAGGCGTGGGGTTTGCAAGATAAAAAGTGAAAGCAAGGAGGCTCCGAATGCGCTATTACAAGAAAATGTTTTTTGTCTTTACCTGTATAGCGGTTATTTATATGCTTCTGATAGAATCCATTTTCATTACCGGATACCGCATTTTAAGCAAGAATGAATTTGAACGGAGCATGGATGCCACCATGCAGCAAATGGCAGACTTTACTGATTTCCGCCTTCAATTTGTTCAGGAAACCCATATGCTGCTGAGAAATTCGGAGTATGTCACCAAGTACCTTCAAGAGGACATTTCAGAGCCGGATCGTTTTGCCAGGCTCAAGCTTTCCAAATATGTCACCAGTATTTTCGGTATCGCACCTTCCCAGAAAAATGCTTTGGGCGTGACAAAAGTGGTTGATGATTACGCCATCCTTCATGACGGCACAGGAGATCTGAGCTTCCTGAAAAGCAAATTCTTTTTAAACGATTCCGAGTTTGATGAAATCACGCGCTATTTCCAGGAAAATCCTGAAAAACAGCTTAAATTCCTGGGTGTTACGGATAACGACGGGAGAAGGATGTATGTGGTGGTCCGTCATGAATGGCTTGGGCGCACCTATCCCCTTTATATTTTCACATCCTTCTATGAAGATCAGCTCTTTTATTCCAAATCAGACAGACATGGAACCTTTTCCATGTTTTATTATAATACTTTCGTGGGTTCCAGAGGCATGCTTTCTGCCGCTGAGGTTGAAGCACTGGCAAGGAGCCCGGAGGAAAGCGGGCTGTCCTATCGTATTTCCACCTCCTCTCAAACCGGCATATCCTACATCTATTTTGAAGAACCCTTCTCTCTTTTTACCCCTGTCTTTTATCTCATTATCGGGGTGGGAATAATTGCCATTACGGCCTCTGTTCTTCTCATGCTCCTTATAACAAAAAAAATGTATGCCCCTATAAAGGGCGTGCTTCGCACAACAGACGCCAATATATCCTCCGGCGACGAATTTGTTCATATCAAGGATACTATTTTGGCGCTGCACTCGGATGTGGAAGTCATGTCCCATTCACTGGAGAAGTACAATGCCTCTTTAGAGCATAAATTCTATCAGGACTTGCTCCTGGGCCTTACCACAAGCGATGAAATCCGGGAGGGCACATGGCAGCATCAGGCCCTAGCCAGGACGGGGCCTTTCGCGGCAGTTCTTATAAAATATACGGAAACCGCGGAGCTACAGCCGGATTTATCCCATAACATGGCCTTTGAGATCAAGCAGAAGCTCACCCTGGTTTTCGATTCCATCTTCCAGGGAAAATCCTTCTATCGTCTTATTAATCTTAATTTTGAAAATCAGGTCATCCTGATTAATGAAGACAATTCCGACTCCCTGTCCGAAAAGCTAAGAAACGCTCTGCTGGTCGTTGAACCGGATTATGGACTTGAAATCACAGCCTTTGTGGGCACATTGTGCAATAACCTCGACTCCCTTTTTCATTCCTACAGACAGGCGGTGAGGCTTGCCGACCTGAGTCTCTTTTCCTCTCATAACGCAAAAGTTATAACGCCCAATGATATTAAGGGGGCCTGGAAGGATACGGTTTACTATCCCCTGGCTACGGAGCGAAACCTGATTAATGCTATTATCCATGGCAAAACAGCTATCTGGGAAGCTGCCATTGATGAAATTATGAATACCAACCAAAACAGCCGCCCCAATGATATCTCCCAGCTCCCGCTTATGCTGACAGCCACAGTGAACCGTATTATTGACGGTCTTAACAACCCCATCTCTGAGCTGTTTGGAGAGGATACGGTCATTTATCTGGAATTCCGATCATGCCATTCCTACGAGGAGCTTCATAAAAAAGCCCTTTCGGTGTTCGGTACCCTGGCCTACTGGTTTGAAAAGAAGGAAGCCCACTCAACCGGCGGAATAGCCAGCAGAATGCTGGAATATCTGCATCAAAACTACAATCGGGACATAAGCCTCTTCAACCTGGCAGAGCATTTAAACATGTCACAGAATTATGTTTCCACTCTGTTTAAAAATGAAACCGGCCATAATTTTAAGGACTACTTACTGGAATACCGCTATAAGATGGCCTGTGAGCTTATAAAAAAGCATACGGGTAAGAAGATTAAGGATATAGCGGAGCTGGTGGGCTGCAATACAGGAACCCTTACCCGGCTATTCGTGCGCTACGCAGGCATGACTCCCAGCGAATACCAGCAGAAG
>JAFADM010000077.1 GCA_023424865.1 Bacillota bacterium
ACCAGGGGTCTAAGCGGAAAACGGTTCAGCTCCAGATCCTGCTTCATGCCCTCAATTTCCGAAAGCTGCAGAATATCGTTAATGAGGGTACTCAACCTGTCGGCTTCGATATCAATTATATCAAGAAACTTTTCCGCCACCACCGGATCCTTTACCGCTCCGGTTTTAAGGGTTTCCACAAAACCCCGGATGGAGGTGAGAGGCGTTTTAAGCTCATGGGTAACATTGGAGACAAATTCCGATCGCATTTCCTCCAGCTTGCGAATGGAGGTTACATCATTTATAAAAACCAGTGCGCCGCCGCTTTGCTGGGTTCTGTCCACGGGATAAATGGGAGACACATAGAGCGAGAGTGTCCGTTTGCCTCCCTGGTAAATGGTAATTTCATCCTGCCATATTTGGTTGCTTCGAATGGCTTTGTACAAAAGATCATTAATAAGGCGGTTTCTAACCACCTGAACCAGAGGCTTTCCGATAACCTCCGCCTGCTCCGACACACCAAAAAGGCGCTTGGCGACAGGATTTACAAGTATGACCTGCATATTTCTGTCCACGGCCACCAGTCCGTTTCCCATGCTGTTAATAATGGTATCCACCCTGGCGTTTCTGTCCTGCAGCTCTAAAATGGTGTTCTCAATCCTTCGCGTCATGCTGCTTAAGGTCTGGGAAAGCTGTCCTATTTCGTCATCACGCCGAAAACCTTCCCTTATTCTGGTTACCGCCCCAGCCGAACCGTATTGCTTGACCAATCGGGCTACCGGCTTTATCACATAATCCGACAGTCTCAGCGCCATTAATCCTGAAAGCACCATGCCGGCGGCAACCACCAATACGGAATAAAACAGAATGGTATTGCGTATTTCATTAATACTTGCCACGGAAGCGGCGATGCGGATAATGGCCTTAAGCTCAGGTTCATAGTGAGCATAATAAAGAAAGCTTTGGCCTGTGGTGGCACTTTTTCGAATATCCACCCCTGTTCCTGTTTCCAGGGCATCCCTGACCTCAGGACGCTCCAGGTGGTTTGCCATACGGTTGGAATTGGCGTCGGAATCGGCAATAACATACCCTTTTTCATCAATAAGGGTAATCCGGCGGGCGCCTTCCTCCCCCATTTCATTCTGATCCTTGGAGATAAGCCTGTCAGCAAGGGCATCCAGCGCAGTATCATTAATGGAACCGGGATCCCCGTTGGCCTGTCCGGAAATAATGAGGGCCGAGAGCAGCGCTTCATGCTGGAGCCCAAGTGTCAGCTCCTTAATATACATCCTTGACGAATAGCCGTAGATGACAAAGGCTACCAATGAGGAAACAATGAGTGCTAAAACAACATAAAGGGTTACAATCCTACGCCGCATGCAGGTGCCCCGTCCTTTCACTATGCTTTTGGCAGCTTGCCGGAAGTCCTTTTCCGCTTAATCCGAGAAGTCCTTCGCCAGCCTTTCCCCCACACGAAGGCCATCCACTGCCGCGCTCATAATGCCTCCGGCGTAGCCTGCGCCTTCTCCCGCAGGATAAAGGCCTTTGGCAAAGGAAGACTGAAGATCGTCGCCGCGAGGTATTCGAACCGGAGACGAGGTGCGGGTTTCAACCCCCGTAAGCAGTGCATCGGGGTTTGAAAAGCCCCTTAACTTTCGTTCAAAAGCACCCACCGAATGCTGAATACCCTTGGTCACGCAAGGGGGAAGAAGCTGTGTCAGATCGGAATAAATAACCTCACCTGTATAGCTTGGTTTTACAAGCCCGGATCCTTTGGAGGGCCTGCCATCCATAAAATCCCCAAGCCTCTGCACGGGAGCCGCATAACGTCCCGACAGGCTATAGGCAGCCCTTTCAAGGCTGCGCTGAAACCCAATTCCCCCCAAAGGGCTATTGATTCCGTAATCGGAAGGAGAAACCGATACCACATAAGCACTGTTGGCGTTAACGCCATCCCTGGCGTGATAGCTCATTCCATTGGTCACCACGGTATTTTCCTCGGATGCGGAAGCCGCAACCACACCTCCGGGACACATGCAAAAAGTATATGCCGTTCTATCCTCCACATGCTCAAAAAGCTGATAATCGGCCGCTCCCAGCTTAAAATGCCTTACTGCTCCATATTGGGCTTCATTAATCCACTCCTGCCGGTGCTCCACGCGAACACCTACTGAAAAGGCTTTGGCGATCATGGGCACTCCCTGGTCAAAAAGGCTTTCAAAGGTATCCCTGGCACTGTGTCCAATTGCCAGCACCACCGCCCGGGTATCCAAAACGGTCCCATCCTTAAGCCTTATGCCCGAAATGCCGCCATTTGTTATAAGCAGAGAGTCCATGCAAGCAGAAAACTGGAAGGTGGCTCCGTTTTTTATAAGCTCCTCCCGCATACGGACAATGACCTGCCTTAAAAGATCCGTGCCGATATGGGGCTTGGCCTTATATAAAATATCCTCAGGGGCACCCATATCCCTTAATATCTCCAAAACTCTTGTGCTTCGAATATCATGGGTTCGAGTATTGAGCTTACCGTCGGAAAAGGTTCCGGCTCCGCCTTCACCGAATTGGATATTGGAATCAGGATTTAAAAGACCCTTCTTCCAGAAGTCATCCACACTCTTTGCCCGCTTTTCAACCGGCTCGCCCCGTTCCACAATAACAGGCTTAAAGCCTCTTTGGGCAAGCTCCCAGGCGCAAAAAAGGCCGCAGGGACCGGCGCCCACAATAACGGGCTGGGTAAGCGGCCGTCCGGCCTCATAGACTCTAGGTGAATCCTCCTTATTTATAACCACATCACTCGATTGCCTCACCCGGTAATCGGTGCTTACGGAAACACCATAAACCATTTGAAGGGAAGCTTTTTTCCTTGCGTCCAGAGATTCCTTCACAATGCGAATTCCCGACAGGGTGCCGGGCGGACAGCCCATTTTCTTTGCAGCTTCCCTTAAAAGGAGGGATTTTTCATTTTCGGGAGTGATTTCCAATAGAGGAAGAGTAATATTGCGAACCCAATACTGCATAAAACCGTGTTAACCCGCCTCTCCCGAAGTTTCCGTTGTCATGGGGGTGGGCGTAGCCGTGGGTGTGGGCGTTTCAGAAACATCAATGACCACCTTCACGGTGTGCTGCCCCACTACGGTAAAGCCCTGAGGCACGGAAACAGCAAGAGTAACCTCATGCTCACCTGCATCAAGCCCGGAAACGGAGGCGCTAAGACGTATGTCGGATGCTTTAAGCTGGGCAAAGGCATCCGGTTTGCCCTTTACATTAATGCTGATGGATTCCTGGGCAACGCGATAAGCCTTGGCACCTGTGGTATCACCATCATAAATGGTTATGGCACTGGGGGCCACGGCAATTTCCCTGGTCTCAAACTTTTCAAGCACGACCTCGGCAATTAAATTATCCTTATCCTCCTCAAAGATGGAAGCTCCCTTGGGCAAAGTTATCTTAAGCTCCTCCAGATAGGTTTCGGCTTTTCCCGTTATATCCAAAGGCTCCACGGTCAGCTTGCTTAAGGCGTCCAGAACGCTTTTAACTCCGGTAATGCGTATATTCGTATTTTTTATCTTCAATTCCTTAATAAACCAATCCGTTGCGGGGCTTCCTTTTGTTGTAACAGTGAGAGGAAGGCTCCGGGCCATATCGAAGGTTACTATGGCAACCACCTTGCCGTCAAACTGGCGCAGGGTATTGCCTTCCGCATTGAGGACCGATCCCCGGATCATAAGCTCCCTGCTGTCGGTGAGGGTGCTCAGGTTAACCTTGGCAACCACCTTGTCTATTTGCTCCATATACCCCTGAATATCCTCAAGGATAATATTGCTTGGCTCAATCTTCACATTCTCAAGGGTATAGCCTGCGGGCAGCTCGCCTTCATAGACAATATTGACAGGAAACTGCTTGCCCACGATTTTATCCAGCTTAACCGTAA
>JAFADM010000083.1 GCA_023424865.1 Bacillota bacterium
GTTGATTTATTTTTGACAAACACTCTCTTTAATTATTTTGGAGCGAGCTAAATCAAGAATTTTTAGATCCAAATAATTAATGGAGGTATATGAATATGGCAGACAAAACAATTACTTGCAGGGACTGCAACTCCACATTTATTTTTAATGAGAGTGAGCAGGCGTTTTACAAGGAAAAGGGCTTTGAAAACGAACCATCCAGATGCCCTGACTGCAGAGCAGCAAGAAAGCAGCAGCAGAGAGGCAACAACCGTGGCGGAAATAATTACGGCGGCGGAAACAGGTGGTAATAATGTAAAGGAGAGTCTCGACTCTCCTTTTTCATTCATTGTGAAAGCATCTGGCGATGAATTTTAGACATTATAAAAACAACATTAATGAATAGACTAAATAGATAGGCCTTAATTAAATATTTTCAGGAGGTGCCATTATAGGAACAGCTAAATTATTAGTTAATGAAGAAATCAGAGACCGAGAGGTTCGACTCATTGATAACGACGGATCTATGCTGGGTATTTTTCAAATTAAAGAAGCATTGAGTCTTGCAGAGTCAAAAAACCTGGATCTGGTAAGAATTAGTCCCAACGCAGTCCCGCCGGTATGCAAAATAACAGACTATGGTAAAAGTGTGTTTGAGCAGGCAAAGAAAGAAAAGGAAGCCAGAAAGAAGCAAAAGACAGTCAGCTTAAAGGAAGTTAGACTATCCGCAGTAATTGAAGAACACGATTTTGAATTTAAAGCTAAAAACGCCATGAAGTTTTTACAGGATGGCGATAAGGTAAAGATCAGCATAAGGTTTAAAGGCCGTCAAATGAAGTTCCCTGAGTCCGGCAAGGAAGTACTGAATAAATTTGCCGAAACGCTTAAAGACGTAGGGCTGGTTGAAAAAGCTCCTTTATTGATGGGCAGAAGCATGTTTATGATTATGAATCCAAAAAATAATTGATATAGATAAAACGAATCTCAGCATTATCCCGGCATTATCCCAGCATTTTAAAAAGCACTGTTTTAATGACAGCGCTTTTTTTATTTTAACCATTTACGCAAGTAAATCCGGCTGCCGGGGAGGAGGGCAATGCCCCCGAGTTTTTGATTGTAGTTGACACTGCCCCCGGTGTGTGCTAGTTTTTTTAGGGATAATTTATACCGTTTAGGTAAACCGGTTTACTAAACCGATGCACTTAAAATTTAATCCAACACCGGCCAGAATCCTGCAAACAGCCGGGAACCCGGAAGTGCAACAGCGCAAAAGGAGTAAACTATGGCTCAGAAGCGAATGAATATCAACGACATTGCGGCCCTGGCCGGAGTGTCCAAATCCACGGTTTCCAACTACCTTAACGGACGCTATGAAAGCATGTCCGAAGAGACCCGGAGTCGTCTGGCCGAAGTCATCCGCCAGAATGATTATACCCCCGACCTGAGTGCCAGGAGGCTTTCTACCAAAGGAAAATCCCGTACAATCTGTCTCATTATTCCCCACGATATTGGCTATACCTTCCGAACCCAGTTCTTTCCGGAGGTTATGAGCGGGTTGGGCGAGCTGGCTGAAAAAGCCAGCTATAACCTGATGCTCTTTACCTCCAGCCGCGAGAGACTGGACCAGCAGGTCAATTATATTAAAGGCATGGCATCCTCCATTGTGGACGGCTTTTTGGTTTTTGACATTCTGGGAAATGAGCTTCTCATTAAGGAATTTGAAAAAGCCGGTATCCCCTATGTGTGCTTTGGCAGGTCCATGGACAATAATATCTTCAAATACGTGGCTACGGACCACGAAGGAAGCGCGTACCATGCAGCCAGGCACCTGCTTTGTCTGGGCCACAGACGCATTGCCCTGCTCAATGAAAGTGAGGGCGGAAATGTATCCCGGTGGCGTGACCTGGGCATACGGCGCGCCTTCAAAGAAGAAGGCGTCACCGTGAACGAGTCCCTTATCCACTATGTGGATCACGAAGCTGAAGATTACTATAAGCTTATTTACATGCAGTCCTGCGCCTTGCTGGAAAGCCCTGAGAAGCCGACGGCCTTCATTGTTTTCGGCCAACACCTGAATGGTTTCATGAGGGCTGTTCGCGAGAAAAACCGGCGTATCCCCCAAGACCTGTCCGTTGTGGTACTGGAATACTTATCAGCCTTCGACGACAGCGGCTGGGATTTTACAAGAGTTCCTTCAAAGGCGGGTGAAGTGGGAATACTGGCCTTTAAAAAGCTGCTTCGTATGATCTACAGCCGCGATTCCGCCTTTGAGCATGAAACCGTACAGGGAGAGTTCATCAGCGGCAGTACCTGCCGCGAAATTGCCCGGCCATGAACCGGATTTTGCAAAGGAGACGACACCATGATCCGACCAACAGCCAACAATGAGTATTATGAACTGACCAGCCCAACCGTGCTTCCCAAAGCTTCAGGCTTTTTGTGGAATGAAAGCATGATGATCCATGTTAACTGCCGCGGCTACACCGTGGCGCAGTTTATGCAGCCCGAACCGGCCAAGTACAGCCATG
>JAFADM010000088.1 GCA_023424865.1 Bacillota bacterium
GATAAGCATCACAAACTGGCTCTCCCGCAGAGTAAACGAAAACAGCCTGTACTGAGGAAGGAGTATTCAACATGAAAATAAAACGGGACGGAACGGTTTTTGATGCCGTAAATGTCATTCTTTTAACCCTAATTGCCATTGTGATGCTGTATCCCTTTGTGAACGTCATTGCCATTTCCTTCAGCAGCTATACCGCCTATATCCAGCATCCGTTCATGATCTTTCCGCCGGAATTCAGCCTTGAGGGTTTTTCTTATGTTTTTAAGAACGGACTTCTTATGTCGGCCTATAAAAACACCATTATTATAACCCTGGCAGCTTCTGTGTTCAGCCTTATCCTTATTACGCTTACAGCTTACCCCCTATCCAAATCCCATTTAAGAGGCCGGAAAATTTTTATGAACCTTCTCATTTTCACCATGCTCTTTAATGGGGGCCTTATCCCTAATTTTTACCTCATCCGTTCCCTGGGCTGGCTGGATTCTTTGTGGGCTCTTATTATTCCAGGCGCTCTGGGAGCTTACAATGTTATCCTGATGAAAAGCTTTTTTGAGGGCCTGCCAATAAGTCTGGAGGAATCGGCACGTATTGACGGTGCCTCTGAGCTTGTTATACTGACAAAAATTATCCTGCCCCTCTCCAAGCCCATCCTGGCTACCATCCTGCTTTTTGTTGCAGTGGGGCACTGGAACAGCTTTTTTAATGCGGTTATCTATATCCGCAGCACCAGCAAATGGACGCTCCAACTGGTACTTCGCGAAATACTGATGTCGGCCAGCAATTCGCTTCTGGCTTCGGGAGGCAATGCGGCCGAGGTAAACCAGGTGCCTGCCGAAACCTTAAGGTACGCGACCCTTGTGGTTGCCATTCTTCCCATTATGTGCGTCTATCCTTTTCTTCAGAAGTATTTTGTAAAGGGTGTTACCCTTGGAGCTGTCAAAGGATAGGCCAATTTCATGAAAACCAAATATTTTATATAACTAAAGGAGGACACTACATGAAAAAAGCATTTTCTGGCGTACTCACTGCCGTGCTGCTTGCAGGAATGCTGACAGGCTGCGGAGGTCAGCAGGCCGCTACCGGAACACCCTCAGTTTCACAACCTTCGTCTTCATCCGGGCCAACCCAATCCGCCACACCCGAAGCGAAACCGGTGGAGGTTAAAATTTTTGCCAACTGGTCACCCCCGGAGCAGAGCGAGGCCGACAAGGCCTGGGCGGCCGCCGTTGAGGAAGCCACCAATACCAAGATAAGCTTTGAGATTCCCCCTTCCGCCAACTATAATGAAAGGCTTAATATCATGCTCGCAGGCGGGGACTACGCCGACGTTATCCTTTTCCCCGACACCACCGCCAAGGCCTTTACCGATTCGGTAAATAACGGCGTCATTATTCCTGTAACCCAATATGTAGAGAAGGCGGAGAACCTTCAGAATTATTCCTACGACATGTCCTGGGACGCCCTTAAAATTAAGGGGGACGATGAAATTTACGGTATCCCCAGAACCACCATACAAAGAGCCGACGGGTTTTTAATCCGCCAGGACTGGCTGGACGCCATAGGCTTTAAGGTTCCTGATGATAATCTTTTAACAACGGATCAGTTTACAGAAATTCTTACCAAGTTTACCTTTGATGATCCGGATGGAAACGGAAAGGACGATACCTTTGGCTGGGGCTCCTCTCAGGACGGCAACGGCAATATCTGGCCCATTCTGGATTATCCCTTCGGTGTTTTGGGCTGGCAGAAAACCAACGGCGGAAAATATGAATATATGACCGCCATGTATTCTCTGGAAGACGACAGCTATGTGAAGGCTTTGGAATTCACCGCCATGCTGTATAAAAAAGGTGTGATTGACCCCAATTTTACTTCCATTAAGAGCGACGCCGCGGCGGCCCGTTTTAAGCAGGGAATCACAGGCGCATGGGCGGAGTTCGCAGGCTGGATTGCTACGAATCAGGCCGACGCCGAGAAGATTAACCCCAATGCCAAGCTGACCTATATTAACGGTATTAAGAATGAGAACGGCGAATTTAAGAGGCCTTCCTACGGGACCGGCTTATGGGGCTGCTGGAGTGTCACTACGGCGGCTGAGAACCCGGAGGCGGTCGTCAATATTTTTGATTACCTTTTAAGCGACGAGGGCTGGGCGATTACCAAGTACGGCATTGAAAACGTGACCTATACGCTGGAAGGCGATAGGAAGGTTGCCACGGAAGCTTTCAGCGGATTTACCTGGGGCCCCGGATCCGTCCGGAGAAACAATGACCCTGAATTTTTTGTAAAAATCAACATGCAGGAGGAATACAAGGAGCCCGTTAAAAAGTGGCTTGATACCGCCATTAAGGGAACACAGTCCAGCATGGATTTCGGATACCGGCCTGCCGCCGCCGACAAGCCCGAGCTTATCGATTACGGCAAGCAGATGGATCAGGTCAGAGCTAAAATTATCCTGGGCGAGCTGCCCTCCAGCGAATGGTTCAAGGCTGTAGAAGGCTGGTATGCCGTAGGTGGAGAAGAATATGTACAGCAGATGAACGAATTTATCAAAAAGAGCGTGAATTAATCATCCATAGACGAAAAAGGTATGGGGAGGGGCTTTGTCCTTCCCCATAAGATTTGTCAGCCATTTGTGAAAAGCATATCCGGCTGAAAAAGGGGGGCCGATGCCCCCGAGTTTTTAATTTAGGGTTTGGACGACCCTTTGCCTTTGGTTTGAATGCCTTAAATTTAATGCTGCCGGTGCATGGCTTATGGTGCAGCTTTAAATGTTTATGGCATAGAAGGAGTGTTTGATCATGGAATTTGAAAAGCGAACCGTTCAAAAGGATCTGGTGGTTATCGGCGGAGGCATGCCGGGCCTGTGTGCGGCTATTCAGGCTGCCCGGCTGGGGCTCTCCGTTGCCCTTGTCAACGACAGGGGGTATCTGGGCGGCAATGCCAGCGCTGAAATCCGGGTGAGTGTGGATGGTGCCGACGGCTGCCAGGAGTTCAACCTTTTCTCCAGGGAAACCGGGGTTTTGGAGGAAGTACGCCTGGAGGATCTCAGGCGGAATCCTCAGAACAATAAGTACATATGGGACGGGGTTCTTCTGGATATGGTGGACAGGGAGAAAAACATTGAGCTTTTCCTCAACACCAATATTGACCGTGTGGATATGGACGGCGAAAAAAGAATACGCAGTGTTTCCGGATCCCAGATGGACAGTGAAACACGGTTTGATTTTTCAGGCAGCTTTTTCCTGGATGACACAGGAGACGGAACTGTCGGTGCTCTTGCGGGAGCCGAATTCCGCATGGGACGTGAAGCAGCCCGGGAATTCGATGAACGGATTGCGCCGGTCGAAGCGGATGAAAAGGTTCTTCCAAGTACCCTGTCCTTTTATGCCAGAGATATGGGCGAGCCCGTTAAGTACATTCCGCCGGATTTTGCCGTGGATCTTACCAAAACCGACATTCTGAAATACCGGGTTATCCCCCAAAACAGCTTTATGCGGTTTCAGTGGTATTATGAAATCTGCGGCGGCATGAATCAGGTAAAGGATATTGAAAAAATAATCCGCATGCACCGGGAGCTGGTTTACGGCATTTGGGACTATATCAAAAACAGTGGAAATTACCCTGCTGAAAACTATGATCTGGAATATGTGGCAAGCCTTCCGGGAAAGAGGGAATCCCGGCGTATTGTGGGCGATTATCTTCTGACGGAAAAGGACATTGTGGAGCAGCGGGAGTTCGAAGACGGCGTAGGCTATGGCGGCTGGTCCATTGATCTTCACGCGGTGGAAGGCTTCTACGCCAGAGAGATTATTAACAAGCACTTTTTCCTTAAGGGAATTTACCAGATTCCCTACCGCTGCGGCTATTCCAAAAATGTTGAAAACCTGTTTATGGCCGGAAGGTGCATGTCCACAAGCCATGTCGCCTTTGGCTCCACCCGTGTAATGGCGACTCTCTCCACCCTGGGTCAGGCATTAGGAGCTGCCGCCCATTTATGTAAGAAATACGATGAAACACCCAGAGGAATCTATGAAAAGCATCGCAAAGAGCTCCGCCAGCTGCTCTTGAAGCATGACGGGCCTTTGGTAGGAGTAAAAAACGAGGACAGCGAGGATTTGGCCCGTACCGCTAAAATTGAGGTTTCATCGGTGAGACGGTGCGAAATAGAGGAAGGAACCCATGAGCTTGTTCTGGAAAAGGACCTGGGACTTTCCTTTCCCGCTTCCGGCCATGTGGAAGGCGTTTCCCTTCTGGTTTCCTCAGATAAGCCTGTGACCCTTCGCTACAAGGTCTATAAGGCTTCTAAAAAGGAAAACTATTATCCTGAGGAGCTGCTGCTGGACAATAGCCTGGACCTTGCTCCCAATGGTGAGAAGAATAGCTTTCAATGGGTTCGCCTTCCTTTGGCGCTTACCTTTGACAGTGAGTATGCCCTTCTCCAGATTCATGCCGACAGCAGCATAAGGGTTCGTATGACTAACGAGCCTCTCACAGGCGTGACAGCTCTTCTTCTTTCACAGAACAATGCCCCTAATGTGGTGGATATTGATACCCTGGAGCAAAAACCCTTTACCTGGAACAAAATCGAGGAACTGCCCTGCTTTAAGCTTCTGCCGGGCAACCCCGGGGTCTACGGGGGAGAGAATATTAACAACGGCTATGCCAGGCCCTACGGACAGCCCAACCTCTGGATTTCAGACAGACGGGCAGAAGGGGAGTGGGTGAAAGTCCTGCTTAAGGAAAGGCAGCCCTTAAAGCGCCTGCAAATACGTTTTGATTCGGATCTCAACACAAGGCTGTCCTTCCACAACAAGACCTTCAACTTCATGAGCCGCCTTGTAAGGGACTATGATGTCTATGGGAAGAAAGGGGAGGAGTACACCCTTCTGAAGGAAGTGAGGGGCAATTACCAGCGTGTTAATGAAATTTCTCTTGAGGGTGTGGAAGCCGATGGCCTGAAAATTGTTTTCCATGCCACCCACGGTGCGCCCTGTGTGGGCATTTACGAAATAAGGGTGTATTAAGAATTTTAATGCTGCTTTTGGGAATGACAAGCGTTTTTGCTGTACAAGTTCTGCCACTGAATGCCAAAAGCTCTCCGGAGAAAATACCGGGGAGCTTTTATCATTCAGCAGTGCCGCTTACTTGCAGTGGTTTCCCGTCTCCTGCAGCAATAATTATTCTGATATCACAAGCTGCTTTTTCGAATAAGCTTTGCCATAATAGTGAAAAATAATAGAAATAATAAGGTATAGGTTGAATACAGTGCAATCTTTACGGTAAAAGGGTACCATACAATCATGTAACCCCATGTGGCTCCATTAAATAAAAGGTTTGGTAAAAAATATATGATGCAGTTTATTAAAACAAAGATAAACGATATAACAGCTATTTTTATAACAGTTTTTTTACTTGGTGAATAAAGCTTTTCTTTCTTTTTTACAAACTGATAAATTGAACGCATAAGTGAGTATATGGCTGCACCTATAGCAAAGAACAATATGAAAATTATTGCCGTGCAAACCTGATCTATCTTTTGATTATAGTCTGCGACGCTTGTATAACTGCTTTGGCTGCTGGAAAATAGCTTTATAATGGATTGCGCAATATCCATAGAGTATGTCGTATTCATATTACATAAGATTGCCACGCCTATTTTTTCATCCGGCCTGAATACAATAAATGAAGAAAAATTAGGATTGGAGCCACGGTGAAGAATTTCTATCCCCGCGTTGTTGTATACTATCCAGCCAGCAGCATAGGCCATTCCTTCTCCAAAAGTGTCCACACTAAGATTTGGAGCTTGTGATTGCGCAATTAAATCTGTATCCAGTGAAGAGGATTTGCTTGTGTTCATCTGTATTTTCAGCCATGCGGCCATATCATTGGCGTTCGAAATAATATAGCCCGCTGGTTTATTACCTTCATAACTAGGAGCATTGTAATACTGCGACAATAAGAAGCCTAATTTATATCCGGATGCGAGTTGAACTGTATTTGCCTTACTTCTATACATATACGTATTGCTTAATCCAGCGGCATCAAGCACCTGTTTTTGAATATAATCTTCATAGTTTATTCCCGAGGCTTTTTCAATAAGCAGCCCCAAAACATCATAATTAATGGTTGCATATTCGTATTCAGTACCAGGCTTACTTACTAATTCCAGACCAACGACCGTTCTGACAGTCTTTTCAATTGCATTATCATTTTCTTTGTTCAGTTCAGGAATTCTGTAAATCGTATTGGATGAGATTCCACTTGTGTGATGCAGAAATTCCGCAATGGTCACGTCAGTTTCATTATTGTTATAAACGAATTCTAACCATGGTATGTATTTTGAAATAGGATCAGTCAAACTTATCAGGCCGTCTTTTTGTAATTGAAGCACTCCGAGCGAGGTGAAAGCCTTACTGTTTGAAGCAAGTTGAAATAAAGTATCGGAAGTAACTTTGTCGCCAGTTTCCAGATTGGCATAACCGAATCCCGCTTTATATGCCGTTTCTCCGTCTTTGACAATCGCCACTGATAATCCGGGAATTTTCCCTTGGCCCATTTTATTTATTATCAGTTTTTCAACTTCCGAAAAAAGGTTTTGCATATCCCCACCAATTTTGGTATTACTCTGCCTGTCATTGGGTTGAATGGCCTGTTTAGCCTTTTGAGATATAAACATATATCCGGAAGTAAAAAGCAGAATTATTGTTATACCTATAATAAATATAGCTTTTTTTGAATTTTTACTTTTCATTGCTCCCTCCGATGTTTTTTTCGATTTTTATTATTAACCAGGCAAGGACGACTGAAAGCAACAGGCTAAAGCAGCAGGTAATGAATTCAGTAATTGTGGTATTATTCGCTCCGGAAAAACCAAAGGCTGCGTTGACAGGGTAAATCGTACGGAATTGAGAACTAGCAACAACCAAACCCGCAAATGAATAAATCTCTGCAAAAACAACTGATATCCAACATCCGTTTTTAATCATTGACATAATAACAATAATCGGAAGTGAGGCGATAAAACAACCTATTGCATGTAACAGATAAATTTTTAGAAACATTAAAAATAAATTTAAAGTAATTTGATCCGCATGAATAAATAAAATACTCACTATTGTAAAAATAAAGAGGGCAATAAACATAATAATTCCGATAATTAAGCAAGCAATTAATTTTGCATAATTCATCTTTTCGGTATCAACAGGAATTATCCTATTGTTTTTCATGGTGTCATCCTGGTACTCACGACTGAGCATGTAACTGCCCAGCAATGAAAAAAGGGCTGGTACAATGAGATACGTGGCATAAGCAAGCATTTCGCTTAAAAGCCTGTTTGCGCTATAGCCCGACTTAATGCCTTGCGCCGCAGCACACAGGTAAAAGAGGAACATTGTGCAAGTAACAATATAAAGGATTTTGCTCCTTTTCAATTTCTTGAATTCCATGAGGATAAGAGTTGGCAAAGGTAACACCCCTTTTTTCAGCAGTTTTGCTTTTTCATTAGAAAAACAGATGCAGCAAAGGTTATTGCAAAGATTACCGCTATATTTAAAATAAATATTCCAAAGCTTGTATTTAAACTGAAACGCCTTAAGCTTTCTGACCAGACTATCCCATAAACGCTTGCTAAAGGGTGTATGCCTGCCAACTGTGAAGAAAAGATCATTCCGGACATAGCATAAATTAATGTCGCACATGTCGGAAGAATATAACTCACCTGAGATGCAATAGCAATGAGTATCATTGGCTGCATAGAAAGAGAAGTCAGTAATCCGGTTGCAAGGCTAATATTAAGCAACCTCATAATAAGAGCCGCGGACATATCCGTGTAATGAAAGGGCAGTGCGCCGATGACCGTGCAGGCGGCGGTAAGCAGCATAAATAAAACGGAAAACAAAACAAGCATAATTAATTTAGCCAGCAGGAACATCGTTTTGTTAACAGGGATAATCATCAGATCTTTTAATGTCCTGTTTTCCTTTTCCATGAAATAGATAAAAGCTTCAAAAGCACAAAGAATACATGGCAAAAGAATCCACTGGGTGAATAAAAAACTCGACTGAAAAAAAGCCATAAAGGAATTGTTGATCATGCTGCCTTTTGGAAGGGCAAACGTATAGAGGATATTAATTAGCGGAGGTATTAAAGCTGTACATAATGCTGCCAGGATAACATATTTTCGCTTAATCTTTGAAAACTCAACCTGTATCAAATTAAGCAATGCCTTCACCTCCGGTCATTTTTTTAAAATAATCCTCTAATGTCTCATTACATGAATAGGAGCTGATAAGATCGATAGCGTTCATAATAAACGCTTTATTAAGATCCGAAACCTTATGGTTCATATCGAAAATCTTTATCGTTGAGTCGTCTTCAATTTCATAGTTGGAGATTGTAAAGCATTGCTCTAAAATACAGGCTGCTTTTGAAGAGGATGAAACCTTTACAAGCAGGTATTTTCTGTTTTTCTTTTGAAGCTCCCCATAATTGCATTCATCCAGCAAAACGCCATTGTGTATAATTCCGATTGTATCGGCCAGCTGTTCGATTTCGGTCAGTATATGGCTTGAAATCAACAGGGTAATGCCTTTTTCTTCACAGAGATTCCTGATGAATTTACGCATTTCTGCAATACCAATTGGGTCAAGTCCGTTGGTTGGCTCGTCCAGGATCAGCAATTCAGGCTCATGCATAATTGCATTGGCAATACCAAGCCGTTGCTTCATTCCAAGTGAATAGTTTGAAAACAGTTTTTTATCACGATAAGGCAGACCAACAATGTCCAGAGCGTGTTGAACGCCATCTTTTCTTGTCATGCCACGAAGCTTGGAAAATATATCAAGGTTTTCAGTCCCTGTTAAATTTGGATAAAAGCCCGGTGTTTCAATAATTGCTCCAATGCGGGGATAGATGTTCCTTTCATTGCCTTTGAGCTGTTTTCCAAAAACATGTATTTTACCTGAGGTAATTGAGGAAAGCCCTAAAATCATTTTCATGAGGGTTGTTTTTCCAGCCCCGTTTCTACCCAGAAGGCCATAAATTTTCCCAGGTTCAACATGTAGATTAACCTTATTGACCGCGATTTGATCGCGATAAGCTTTTGTGACATTCTCCGTCCAGATTATAAAATTCTCCATTTGATTGCAGCCTCCATTTCAATTACATGATTCATTATAATTTATAAACCTTGCTGAAACCTTGCTGGAATCTTGTTTTATTCTTGCGGTTAAAAAAAGCCTTGCGATCCCTCACAAAGCCTTTTTCAATGGTAAAGCTATTGTAAATACTGTTTCTGTCCTGGGCTTGCTTTCTACAGTAATACTTCCGTGATGCGCCTCAATAAGTTCTTTTACGATGGCTAGCCCCAGGCCGCTTCCGCCGAGGGAACGCGATTCATCACATTTATAAAGCCGCTCAAAAATATGAGGCAAATCATTTTCTTTTATTCCAATTCCGTTATCAGCTACAAAAACATTTACTTGCTGCGCTTTTTCACAAATCCGAATGGAGATGCTGTCTCCTTTGCTATGAAGTAGTATGTTTTGCAGTAAATTATTTAGAATGCGTTTATATGCCTTTTTATCTAAAAACACATTGCATTCCCCGTCGGGAATAGTGATTTCGTAATTAAAATGCGTATCCTCCAATACGGGAATCCAATCGACCAGAATAGCTCGGGTAAGCTCGTTCAAATCAGCTGTTTCAAATTGAAACAGCTGTTCCCCGGCATCCAGCTTTGCCCACTCAAATAGCAGCTCGACAAAGTCCTTAAGGTGATGTGCCTTTTTCAATGCGATACTAATAAAATCATCTTGTTCTTCTTCTGAAATCCTTTTTTCCTGTACAGCCTCGAGGTAACCAACCAATGAGGTGAGAGGTGTTTTGACATCATGGGATAGGCTTGTCATAAGACGTTTATAGGCCTGATCGGCTTGTTTTTGCTTAATGAACCTCGCCTGATCGCCGACAGCTATTTCGTTGATGCTATAGCAAATCGTTTTTGTTATATCGCTTTTTTTCGTAAGGATGCGGCGGTTTAGGTTTCCCCGTTTTATGTCTTCCAGAGCATCCTTGATAATAGAAAGCTGTTCCTTTACACGGAAGAGTTTTATTGCGAGGCAGATAATAACACAACCGCATAAAAGCGTGGTAAAAAGGAAGAGCAATGCCCAGTTCATGCGCTACACCTCCTTATTAAAGCGATAGCCGACACCGTGTACCGTTAGGATATAAAAAGGATGCTCCACGTCCGGTTCAATCTTTTTTCGCAACTTGCTGATAAAAGACATAATGTTGTTATTATCAAAAGCATAGTCATCTTCCCAAACCTGTATATAGATTTGCTTTTTTGTAAAAACACGCCCTTTGTTGGAGGCCAGAAATACCAATAAGTCAAATTCCTTGCCTGTAAGGTCAACTGTTTCTTCATTTATGCAGACAGTCCGGTTTCCCTTGTCAATAACCATATTTTTGAGGTTGAGAATATCAGTTGGCGCAGTTTGATTAAAAGTGGTATAGCGACGTATAAGGGACTCTATTCGCGCCAGTAGCTCATTAATGCTAAAGGGCTTAGTCAGGTAATCGTCCGCACCAAGGCGTAAGCCGGTTACTTTATCTATTTCATCACCTTTGGCTGTTAACATAAGTACGGGAACCGTGCTGCTTTTTCTTATTTCAGACAGAACCTGAAAACCATTCATGCCAGGAAGCATGACATCCAGAATAACGAGACAATAGGCGTCGTTCTGTCCTGCAATTTTAGATAGGCCCGCTCTGCCGGTAAAGGCAATATCGGCTTCCAACCCCTCCTGAGCCACACATTTTTTCATCAGTGTGCAAAGTTCCATGTCATCATCTATGATTAAAACCTTATTCATCATCATTTCCCTCTGATTCCGTTTTTTTCTTCCTTTCATCAGCCGGTTTTTCCGCATCCTTTGGGATGGCCCATGCGCGTCCGAAGCGGGAGGCTCCGGCTATTCTGTTTTCCTCACAGAGCTTTTGTACCCTTCTTTTAGAAATTCCCCACTCATCGGCGGCCTGCTGTACGGATATATAATTAAGCATTTGTATTCCTCCATTGGGCAGCTATAGCTTTTAGTGTATACGCTAAAGCGAATAAAACCAATAGGATAAATCTTAACGGTTATTTTTCAAAATACCGTGCGCTTCCTGGAACAAACCCTTTTTTATGTCCATAATACGGTTGCCCCTGTCCCGGGCCTGGCGGCGGCTTTTCATTGAACCCGGGTTATGTTATAACTAATTTATAAAGAAAAACACGACAGATAAAGAAATGGCAAAAAGATAATACTGTATATAAAGACAAACCCTCCATAATACATGTATAATGCATTGAACGGAGACCTTAAGCAAAGTCTCAGGAGAATGGGGCTTTGGGAAAAGGGGAAGTATGAAAAAGGAAAGAATCAGCCGGATTTTTAAAATTGGCACGCTGGTATGCGGTGCGGTAACACTTGTATTAACAGTGTGGCATTATTTGCTGCCTAAATGGCTGCTTTACAGGATGGGAGCTTCTTTTAACGGCCCGAGTGCAATTGGCATTATCGGATCGGCAGACGGTCCCACGTCTATATTCGTATCCGGATCGGTTAATGCCGCCGAATTGATTATAGGCTTCGGACTGGTAACACTCTTAGGAATTATAGGGATAATTTACTTTAAAGTAAAAAAGACGCAGTCTTAAACTTAATAAATGAAACGGAGGCCCGGCCCTTCATGGCGATCAACAAATTCATGCGCGCGGCTCTGAAAGCATTGTCCTATCCGGACCTTAACGTAAAAAGCAATTATAAGATGGAGCGGGTATTTAATAATCTGGCCCATCCCTCCATCAAGGTTTTATATAAAATGTGGGACCACAAAATATCCGCCGACGGTCATGAAATTGACGTACGGGTGTTCTTTCCTGAAAAATCCCGTTCGGATGAGATTATTCTCTTCTTTCACGGGGGAGGCTGGGTTATAGGGAACATTGACAGCTATACGAAAATTTGCGCCAACCTGGCAAAGCAAACAGGCCGCAAGGTGCTTTCGGTGGATTACCGTCTGGCACCTGAATACCCCTTTCCCTACGCGGTGGAGGATTGCTACCGGGTTGCCAGGGAAGTATTTTTAAATAACGGAAGCCTTTATTTTAAAGGTAAGGATGTTATTCTCTTCGGGGACAGTGCGGGAGGCAATCTTGCCGCCGCACTAAGCCTAATGGCCAGGGACCGGGGGGAATTCAGGGTGAGACGGCAGATTCTTATTTATCCTCTTACCCATAACAATCACAGGGAAGATTCGCCTTTCCCCTCTGTTGTGGAGAACGGCAAGGACTATTTATTGACATCCAAGAGAATATGCGATTATATGGACCTTTACATCCAGGACGACAGATATCTTACAAGCCCCTATGTTGCGCCCCTTTTGTCCGAGGATCTTTCCCAGCAGCCCGATACGCTTATTGTAACGGCTGAGTATGATCCCCTTAGGGACGAAGGCGAGGCTTACGGGGAAAAGCTAAGACGCTTTGGCAACAGGGTGGAGATCTGCCGGGTAAAGGACGCCCTTCATGGCTTCTTTTCCCTTCCCATGCGCTTTGCCCATGTAAAGTACTGCTACAAGGTCATTAATGCGTTTCTTGATGAGGTGAACGAGGTTGAAGAATAATTGGAATAGATTGGATAATGCTGCAAAAATTTTTCCGTCGGCCTCCCGGAAAACAGATACCCAGGTTTTCCGGCTGAGCTGCGAGCTCTATGAGGCTGTAATACCGGAAATTCTCCAGCAGGCCCTAAATGAGACACTGGAGGTATTCAAGGTTTATCAGTGTATATTAAAGCGGGGCATTTTCTGGTATTACCTTGAAAGCAGCGATTTAATGCCACTTGTCCGTGAGGAATACAAGTACCCCTGTCAGCCCATTTACAATAAAAATAAAAAGACTCTGCTCTTTGAAGTCACATACTTTAATAACCGTATTAATCTTGAGGTTTTCCATGTCCTCACCGACGGGACGGGGGCCATGCATTTTTTAAGGCAGCTTTTAACCAAGTACCTTGCCCTGGTAAAGGGGCTTAAGGAGCCTGCTCTGGATTATGATGCCTCCCGTATTCAAATGAGCGACGACAGCTTTCTTAAATACTATAATGATTCCATTAAGGTTAAAAAGGCTAAGAAGACCTCGGCCTGTGTCCTTAAAGGCTTTCAGTACACCGAGGACAGGCTTAAGATTATTGCAGGCCTTTCCAGCGTAAAGGAGCTTTTGGATGCCGCCCACCGCTATAATACCACCCTTACAGTATTTCTTTGCGCGTGCTTTATGAATGCTATCAGCGAATCGGTACCTGTGCGGGCTAAAAAGAAGCCCATTATTTTATCGGTACCGGTGAACCTCCGAAAATATTTTCCTTCCGAATCCGCCAGAAATTTTTTCAGTGTGGTTTATGTGGGTTATGACTACTGGCGGAGCAGCGGTGAGCTGGAGGATGTTATAAAAAGTATTGATGAGGACTTTAAAAGGCAGCTTTCCAAGGAGAATCTGGCCAATATTATTAATTCCTTCGCCAATGTGGAGCATAATATCTTTGCCCGTATTGCCCCTTTGTTTTTTAAGGATTTTGTGTTGAAAAGGGCTTATTCCCTGTCCAAACGCTGGAATACGGCTGCCGTTTCAAATATCGGAGTCATTAAGATGCCAGAGGAGCTAAAGCCCTATATCCGCGCCTTTTACCTGTCGGCGGCCACCCTGAAGGTGCAGCTTTGCCTCTGCTCCTATGAGGACAAGCTCAGTATAAGCTTTACAGCCCCCTTTATTAGTACGGATATCCAGAGGCGCTTTTTCCGGAAGCTGACGGATATGGGCATTGGGGTTGAAGTAACAACCAATCTTATGGATGATGAGGATTAGAACGGGAAAGGGGGACGAAAGAGATGAAATATTGCGGTAAATGCAAGGTTACGGTAAAAAGCGGAACGGCTCGGTGCCCGCTTTGCCAGAATAATCTTGAAGGCGAGGCGGAGGCAGAGGCTTATCCTGTGCTGCC
>JAFADM010000116.1 GCA_023424865.1 Bacillota bacterium
TTTGGTGCGAAAGGCGGGATTTGAACCCGCACGTACTTGCGTACACTAGAACCTGAATCTAGCGAGTCTGCCAGTTCCACCACTTTCGCTTAGTGTGTATCGCCCCTTGGCGCAAGATTTAGTATACATGAATTCATATAATGTGACAAGACATTTTTTCGTTTTTTCTAAAAATATTTAGCAAAATTTTAGCAGTTATTCGTGTTCATCCACTTTTTTTGCGCATTGCTCCACCGCCAATAGATTACGGAGGCAACCCATGAGCGTGGAATTAGTTTTCCAATGAAGGAAAGTGTTTGATTAAGCCATCCCGGAACATATATCCCTTTTCCGGCAAAAGCACGATTAAGTGTTTTACGGGCAACGACTTCCAGAGGTGTTGTCGTGGCATTTCCCCAGAAGCCCTGGGCAGTTATACCTTCCATTGCTTCTTTCGTTGTCACCATTCCTCCGGGACAGAGTGCAAGCACATTTGCATCCTGAGCTTTAAGCTCCTGCCTTAAGGAGGTGGCAAAATCCAGGATAAAACGCTTGGAAGCCGCGTAGGTGGCTTTAAGCGGCATGGGGAACATGGAAGCAAGGCTTGACACGAAGACGATGGTGAAATGTCCGCCCGCCCTGCGCCTATCCAGAATGGCATGGGTAATACGAAGCGTAGCGGCATTGTTGACGGTAACGATCTTCACGATTTTTTCACGTTCGCGCCCCATAAAGCCACCCTCGAAATCGATTCCGGCGATATTGAGTAGCATATCAAAGCGAAGGGTGTACCTGTCAATAACAGAAAGCATTTCGTCCACACTCTCCTCACTGGTGAGATCACATGCTTTTACCGTAACTGTTACGCCGAACTGCCGTTCAAGTCCGCGTTGGATGCAGAGTAAGCCATCCTCGTTAACATCAGTTAAAAAAAGGTTATACCCGCGATAGCCGCACTCGTTTGCAAGTGCACGGCCAAGGCCTCCGGCGGCGCCGGTAATCATAACATTCATGCAGTTGCCTCCTTATCGTAACAAACACCACATAACTTCTCGCTCAGCACAAACAATCTTTCGGCGTTTTCGTCCGTCACCTGTTTACTGTAAGTTTTTTCTTCACAGAGATGATAATAGAGTCCCCGGGGCGGGTACTTTTGCTCACAAAGGAAAGCATAAGTTTGGGCTGAGACTGACGGCGACACGCCATATCGTCTGCGAAGTGTCCAAATGAAGTTTACAAGGGCGCCCGTTTTCTTGTTTCCAATATCTGTGTTGACAAGTCCGGGATCTATAACATAGGCATGGACACCTGATGACGCATAACGATCATTGAAGCCCTTTGCAAATAAAATATCGCACAGCTTGGATTGCTTGTAGGCGGTCAGCGGATTGTAGCCGCGCCTCAGCATAATATCGTGCCAGCGTACCTTAATACCCTTGTGAGACTCACTGCCTGTTATGATTATCCGGCCTTTAGCCCTTTGAATAAGTGGCATAAGTTGATGGGTAAGAAGGAAAACAGCCAGGTAATTGAGGGCGAATTGGTGTTCATACCCCTCATCCGTTGTCATATACCAGCTGCGGACGCAGCCCGCGTTGTTGATAAGGGCAAAGAGCTGGCCATCACAGTTTTCGTTCAGGTAAGCGGTAATTTCTCCAGCCACCCGAAACACCTCCCGCTGCTGCATTAAATCGGCCATAAAGTAAATAATCTTTGCATCCGGGTTTTCAAACAGAATTTTTTCCATGGCCTTGTCGCAGTTCTCCTTGCTGTGTCCGATTCCGAGAACATGGTATCCTTTATGAGCCAAAATGCGTGCAGTTTCCAGACCGATGCCGGAAGTAGCACCAGTAATTACAATAGTATTCATTTTTTACCTCCTCCATAAGCTCATTAAACTGCCTTCATGCCAACTTCGAGTGCAATGAGGCAAAGAATGCAAATTGAGTTTGATTCCTCTGCCGCCACCCGCGGAAAATGTTTTCAATAAGCGCCCTGATATCCGAACCAGCCCCATGCGTGCCAGAAACCGAGAGCGCCGGAGGAAATAATAGATAAAATTATCCCCAATACGAAAAAAGCAGCAAACAGGGCAAGAGAGACGAGAGCAATGGACCGTATACGGCGATTTGTCTTGGGTGCAAGCTGAGGATGAATGGCATAGGACGGCAGAACCGTATTTCCGAAGGCCGCCGCCATGGCATTGTGATGAAACCGGCCAAAGGAGCGCATAAGCTGACGCACAAATGCGGCAAAGTAGACACAGCCGGCAGCCGTGAGAACAGCCAGAGCAGCCATAGACAGGCCGAATACCGTTCCGCACCAATAGGGTATAGGCGGTATGAGAGAATAGATGTTAAGTCCGCCAAATAAGCAGACGGCAACGACGCCGCAGGCCAGGGAGAAGACAGCCATAATGACGCCCCACGCCATAAGGAGCGCAAAGAAAAGGCCTGCAAAAAAATCTATAAAGCAAAGCCCAATGACCGTAGTGATTCTTTTGCCGCCGCTTTTTGGAGCAACAATACCGCTTTCAAATTGAGAGGCAAGTAAAATGGGGTCTCCCAGTTTTACCGCTATTTCTTCCTCGGAAAAACCGTCGGCCATTTTAAAGGCGAAATGCTGTTCATATTCGCTGATGATTTCGTCGGCATCGATGACCTTATTTTTGCTCAGCTCATCTCCCAGCTTTGTTAAAAAATCATTCTTTCTCATTATCATCTTCCTCCAATAAGGTTTCGATCGTTCGGGCAAAATTCAGGTATTCGGCCCGTTCCTTTTTATAGGTCTCCCGCCCAAGGCTTGTAAGAGAATAATATTTGCGGGGCGGGCCGCCGCTTTCCTCTTGCAGGTAGGTGTTGAGAAGCCCGTCGCTTTTCAGCTTTCTTAAAATGGGATAGACCGTGCCGTCGGAAATATCAATATGGTTTGAAAGGTACTCCGAGATTTCATAACCATAGCAGTCACGCTTAATTAGTAAGGACAATACGCACAGCTCCAGCACACCTTTCTTGTATTGTGTGTTCACTTACATCCTCCATTTGTAGCCTTAAAGTATCGTTTAAAGATTACTATTATATTATAAATAGTAGTGAATTAAACTGTCAAGTTAGACAATGATTAAAAAGAAATTAGCAAGCCTTCATAAGGCTGACAGCGCAATGGAGAAAAATCCAAGGCTATCAGGCTAAAAAGATGCGGTGCCGTATCCTTTTAGCCTGATTTTTTATGATATACTTTTAAAGAACAGCTTGTTCTATACTTCTATGCTGCCCCTATCACCTATGAAAATTTAGTAAAATGATCCGTAGGAAGGTTTTAATGGATACTGCCTTAGAATTAAGGATTGCTTTTGAAAAAAACAATCCTTTGAGTGAAACTGAAATTTGCCGCCTGCTAAACCAATCGCAACTGGTCGGCAAGCTCACTGGAGATTTTATAGATAACCCTTTGTTTGCTGTGTTTCGGGTTATGGGGCTGAGCGAAATTCCATTTATTGAAAGACTCTCTTATACCAAAAATTTAATAGATTACATCAACCAAAGCATTGCCACACCGGAAGGCTTTGCATGCTTAGGCGGGATAAAAGAAATTGTCCCCTGCTACAATGCCATGCTGCTTGAAGCCTATTGCCGCCTTGGCCTTGCTGCCGGTAAAGAAGCACAGGCCGCTTTAAGCTGGATTGAACATTATCAGCTTTTTGAACGCAATCAAACCACCTCATGGCCTCACAAGGGTATCTGCAAGCACGGTGGCTGCCTTGGGAAAACGCCCTGTTATATTGGAATCGGTAAAACAGTTCGTGCACTTGTAACCTATTCAGAATATTTCAAGCACGAAAATCCGGATGTGGAGAATCTTCTTATGCAGGGCATAGGTTATATGCTTCGACATAAAATGTACCGGCGCTTGACCGACGGAAAACCAATCTGCCCGCATATCACGGATATTATGATTCCCCAAAGCTACGCGCTTTCTCTTACGGATTTAGCTTATATCGTTGGAAAAAGGCGGTTGGCATCCGAACCGGACTGCGCTCCCCTGCTACGTTTGATTCAGGAAAAACGAACGGGAGAAAACCAGTGGAAGGTTGATTATCTTTATAACTACAAGGGGTATGTCGGCTTTGAAACAAGGCGAAAAGCAGCGGAGTGGATTTCAGCCTTGTTTCCCCTATGGCTGTATGACGTGTAGTAAGCCTAATGGGAATTGTGCTTCTTACACAATCCTCCACCCTTCCGCCTTTTCCCGTATTTGAATAAAGCTCCGGTAAACGCCTTCCTGCTCTAAAAGAGCTTCATGGGTGCCCCTTTGCACCACGGCTCCGTTGTCCAGCACCAGAATCTGGTCGGCCTTTTCAATGGTAGCCAGCCGGTGAGCAATGATAATAATGGTTTTCCCCCTCACCAGGGCAGAAATGGCCTGCTGGATTTCTTGCTCGTTCTCCGGGTCGATGCTGGCGGTAGCTTCATCAAGAATGATAATGGGCGCGTCCTTGAGCATGGCTCTGGCAATTGAAATACGCTGCTTTTCACCGCCGGACAGGGTATTTCCTCCCTCACCTATCATCGTGTCGTAGCCGTCGGGCAAAGCCATGATAAAATCATGGCAGCGTGCGGCTTTTGCAGCCGCCGTTATTTCTTCCTCCTTCGCCTCCGGCTTTCCGAAGCGAATGTTGTTCCGGATAGTGTCGTTGAACAAATAAACATTTTGAAACACCATGGAAATGTTGGAAAGCAGGCTGTCGCAGCGGAACCTGCGCACATCATGCCCTCCGACGGTGATTGTACCGGAAGCCACATCATAGAAGCGGGCAATCAGGCTGCAAATGGTGCTTTTGCCGCTGCCGGAAGGACCGACTATTGCCGTGGTGGTGTTTGGCAGAATATCAAATGATACGTCATGCAAGACCTCCCTCTCCCCGTAGGAGAAGGAAACATGCTCAAATCGGATATCATACCGGTCAATGGGGATATCTGCCCCATCCTTATCAAGATAGGTTTCCTTTTTTAATTCCTCCAGCCTGTCCAGCACCACATCAATGACAGACAGGATGTGGGCGGCGTCATTGACGGATTCCACCCCGCCGAAAAGGGTGAAAGAGAACATGGAAATCATTATTAAATATGTAAATTGCAGCTGGCCGTTTAAAGCCTGCCACGCAGAAACCATCACCAGCGCCACCGCTGCCGCCTTTAAAAAGAGCAGGTGCAGGCAGTTCCAGGGAACAAACCCAAATTCGTTGCGAATACGGATTTTTTTATTGTCCCGGCTCGCCTGTCGAAACCGCTGGACGGAAACCCCCTCCTGCCCAAAGGATTTTACCACTGAAAGTCCGTGAACATATTCAACGGCCGCCCCGGACAAATTCTCCTGGGCCGTGTGGGTGACAGGCGCTGTGTAAGAGCTCTGCCTGCCGATGCCCCGCAGCGCAAAAGCCGACAGGATGACGCCGGCAAGAGCGATTAGCGCTGCAAGGGGAGAAAAAATCCCAATACAGCTGATGATCGCAATTACTTGAATATAGCCGTTGACTACGGAATCGATTACCTTCATGCCGTGGAGCTCCAGCATGGACAGCTCTGTGGTCAGAGCAGCCAGAATGTCGCCGATATTGTTTTTAGCAAAATAGCCCAGGGAAACACGCTTTAAAATGTCTCCTATTTCCACCCGCTGCTCGGCGCCGATTTCGTGGCCGATACTCTCCTGCAGGCGGTTCTTCCAATAGGAAAAGAAGAAGCGGAGCAGTACCAGCAGCATAATAAGCCCGAAGCAAATTAAGACAAGCCCACTGTCAACAGGAACGCCTCCCTTACTGTTTTGTATGATTTTATCCAATGCCCAGGCCGCCACCATCACTGGCCCCGCAGTGCACCATGCCGACAGGAAGGAACAGAAAAAACCCAGGTACAGCCGGGCGCGATAAGCTTTCGCCCATATCATAATTCTTCTTATTGTTTTAAACATTTGCATGACCCTCCTTACCGCTGCTCACGGCCCATTCCCGCGCTCCAATATGTGCCTGCCACAGCTTGGCATACAGGGGGCACCGTGCCAGGAGCTCCTCCTGCTTCCCCATATCCGCTATCCGGCCTTTTTCCAGTACAATGATTTGGTCGGCATTCTGAATGGTGGAAAGGCGGTGTGCGATAACTAAAAGGGTTTTCCCTTTTGAAAGCGCCATAATGGAGCGTTGAATTTTATCTTCATTTTCAGGGTCCGTGAAGGCTGTGGCTTCATCAAGGATTACGATGGGCGCATTTTTCAGAATTGCCCGGGCGATGGCAATACGCTGGCGCTCGCCTCCTGAAAGCTGTTTTCCCGCTTCGCCCGCAGGTGTATCCCAGCCCTTTTCCAGCCGCCCGATAAACTCTCCGCATTGTGCCGTCTCCGCGGCTGCCAACACCTCCCCGTCCGATGCTGAGGGCTTGCCGAGACGGATATTTTCCTTCAGGGAGCAATCAAACAAAAAATTATCCTGAGTGACGAAGCTGACCATTCCCGCCAACTGTTTCAGGGGCATATGCCGGATATCCACACCACCGATGGCAATACTGCCATTACTCACATCCCAAAACCGTGCAATCAAACGGGCGACCGTTGACTTACCTCCCCCCGAAGGCCCTGCCAGTGCCGTAAAGCTTCCCGCCGGCAGGGTAAGATCAAGGCCATGCAGGATGGTATCGGCTTTATCGGAGGTATAGGAAAAAGAGACGTTTTTAAGGCGGATAGCCATTCCGTCCAAAATTGCCGGGCTTGCTGCCTGGGGCAGCTCCTCAAGGCTCAGAAACTGATTGGCGTCATTTACCGCAAACTCCATGCTCTTTGCCTCGTTGATAAATTGGGTTGCCTTCATAAGCGGTCCAACAATACCAAGGGCCAGCATGAGGCAAAAGGCCAGCTCCGCGGGTGTAAGGCTGCCGTCTAAATAGAGCGCCACGCCAACGGGCAGTGTTCCTAAAAGAGTCGTGGGAAGAATAGCAAGCACGAGATTCATGGACGCCCAGGTGCTTTTAAACCAGTCCATTGTGAAATCCTTAAAGGAAAGGACGGACTTTGTGAACCGCTCATAGGATCGGCCCGACTGGCCAAACGCCTTGATGACCTCAATACCCTCCACATACTCCACAATGGCACTGTTGACATTGGCGTTTGCCTTCATATAAGCGGCGTATTTTTCGTTAAAGGAGCGCATTCCAATTAGCATGGGAATGGCGGCAGCCGGAACGGTTAAAAGGCTTGCAAGGCCCATGCGCCAATCTATGGAAAAAAGGGTGGCTATGGCGGCCACGGGCAGCAGCAGGTTGGCCGACAGCTCAGGGATCATGTGAGCCATCGGAGGCTCAACCCCCTCCACCTGCTCCACTATAGTCCCCTTTACTTTGCCAATGGGATATGCCAGCACGCTTCCCAATGGAGCCGCCATCAGCTTGTCCGCTATTTTGACACGCAATCCCTCCAGAATAGTGTAGGCGGATACATGGGACAGTACTGTGGAGATTCCATACCCCAGTATTTTAACAAAATAGCCGGCCATGCAGACAGCGCTCCAGAAAAGCAGCAGACGGCCTGTGGCTGTCTCTTCAATAAACATCCGGAGGATACGGTAAATGCCGTAATAGGGCACAAAGCCTCCCGCAACGCTGCACAGGGCAAAAAGAACGGAGAGCAGCATCTTTCCCTTGCAGGCAAACGCGAAGGATAGCAGTGTTTTAATCCAGTATTGGCGCTTCATGAAAAACTCCTTCCACAATCTAAAGCTCGGGGCTTCGGCCCTCCCTTGCAGCCAGATTTGCTCACGCAATTGGCTGAAAAAAAATAAGGACGGCTGTTTTATAGCCCTCCTCATCTTATCTGTTATGGATGCATCTTTCTGCTCCATACCGGCATGATTGCACCGTTTGGTTTTACTTCTCGTCAAGGTTGCGTATCAGGGTACCTCCCTGACGGTATTCCAGGGGTGTATTCCCGATTACAGCCCTGAATGCGGCGGCAAATTTGCTGGAGCTGTCGTAGCCGACACGCCCAGCGATTTCCGTGACGCTGGCCTGCTTATCCTGCTTGAGGTACACTGCCGCCCGGTTCATACGGTAGGCCCGCATATAGGTGTTGACAGGATGACCGTATACGGCTTTAAAACAGCTTTTCAGAGCGGTCAGCGATATTTCGAACCGTCCGGACAGCTCCTCCAGCGTATAATGCCTTTCAGGATTATCCGTCATCAAAAAGTGGATGGCCTTGATTTTTTCCACCTGGGATTTATAGAAATACGGCTGCTGGCTGTCCTCTTTCGGTAATTCCAGCGCATCCAGATATAAAAGCAATTCCAGAATCTTTACCTTGAAATAAGGGATCTTTACTTTTTCAGGCACAGCATAAAGCTCCCCCATCACATGGTCAATGGAGGGCGACCCCCGAACCACTAATGGAAAAGCATCCTTACAAAATTTCTTTTGCAGCGCGAACAGGTCCACAGGAAAGTCTTTAACCTCCTCCGGCAGGGCCCGTGCCGCTTCAAGCAGTTGAAAGCCGATGGTAATGCCGTGATAATGGCACAGCGGAAAAGAAAACCGTCCTTCGTGGTTCAGCCTTCGGTCAATCTTCAAATCTCCCGCCTGTACATAAGCGCAGGCGCTGTCTCCAACCGCATACTCCAGCCTTCCTTCGCGGCAGTGATCGATGCAAAAAAGCTCATCCTCGGTGCGAAAGCCGGAATCAT
>JAFADM010000145.1 GCA_023424865.1 Bacillota bacterium
GCCAAAAGCTCTTTCCCGCTGTCATCCAGAAACAGGCTTATTTTGTCATAGGTTTCGGGTCGAAGCGCCTCTGGCACTGCATTTTCAATTCCGCCCTGCTGTATGCCCACGTTAATGATATTGGACATGTAATCCGGCAGCGCCAGATCGCAGGTGGCTTGTGCAAACAGAAGGCCCAGTATGAGTATAACGGATAGGATGTAGGGCTTTAAAAACCGCAATAACTTGACCATGTGGCACAAATTTCCTTTCTTTTATAAATAGTATTGCTGCATTTGTTGCTTTTATTCGGGGATGAACTGTTCCCGAAGGCCGGCTGCATCATTCCTTATGGAATACTTAATCCAGTATTCTTTTGTCTGATGTCTGAATAAAATGTTACTGCAGTTATATAAAACTGTCAATACATTAATATTATTATTGTTTTTCTTATAACTATATGTTAATATGGTAATATCATTTTTGGGGAGAAGTTTTTTCATGGCACAGAAAGATAACGAAACTAAAAGACGAATAATACAAGTCAGTCTTGCCCTGATAAAAGAAAAAGGCTATGATCAGGTGACTTTGAATGAAATATGTACAGCAGCACAGATTTCAAAGCATACCTTTTACTACTACTTTTCTTCCAAAGAGGATGTTCTCAGAGGCTTCTTTGAAATACCCAAGGAAATTACCACTCAAAGGCTTATGTCCATTCTGGAAGCGGATAGTGGTGTGGAGCAGCTATGGAAGCTGATGGAGCCCCATATTGATTTCTTTCATGAGCAGGGACCGGAAGTGGTCAAGCGCATATTTATTGCCAATCTTAACCGTGATCAGGGCACCTTTAATCTGCCTCATAGGGATGACAGCATTCCCCGTGCAGAGGTAGCTATTATAAAGAAGGCCCAGGACAACGGCGAAATTCAAAATAAGGCCGACTGCCGCCTGCTTCTTGGTGCATGCATGAGCGCATTAATCGGTGTGGCCGCCAAATGGTGCATCTCGGATGCCTCATTCTCCTTGAAAAACGCTACCCGGGCCAATTTAGAGGCTATTCTGGATGTCCGTCACGACCTTCGCAAAAGCGGGGAAAACCAATGCTTCCATTAATTAGGATATCACTTTAAACAGCGTGTTTTTTTAAAATAACGTAAGCGTCCGGAATACCGGGCGCTTTTTTGCTGGTAACCATTTGCGTAAGCAAATCTGGCTGAAAGTGAGGGGATTCGATATCCCCTGGCTTTTGCTCGCGTTTTAAGCACTTTAACAGGACTAAAACACGTTATGCTCCACGGGGACAGTCAAATATAAATTCAGGTGCAGTGAAAATGTGATTTATGAATGAAATCCGGGGCTTTTAAACATAATGAAGTTATAATTTCTCTGGAGAGGAAGAAAAAACTGTGCAAATATTCAAGAATATGATTAAAGATTTATTTGTTTATCATAGTCCCCGTGATGTGGAAAACGGATTTGAGCTCCTAGAGGACGAAACGGAATATGAGAACAGCACAGATGGACAAGACAGCAAAAACAAAGACGACAGGCAGCAGAATAACTCCCCAAATAATTCTGCCGGCAGCCGCAGAGGCAGCCAGGGTTCAGGCAGCAACCAAGAGGAAAGCCCTAAGGATATAAACAGGGATAAAGAGGGCGGCAATAAAGGTAATAGCGGCGGCAGCAAAAGGCGTTCGGGAGAAGCCGAAAAAAGCGCCGACAGCAGGAAAGCCTCAGATAATAACAGCGGAAAAAACGGCGATGATGATAAAGAAAATGACAGCTCCAAGACCCAGCCGGGCAAAAAGGAAGAGGAGTCAAAAGGACAGGACAAAAAGAACGATGCCGAACCTACAGAGGATTCAAACCCGCAAAGTGATAGTATCCCCATGGGAACAACACTTAGCGGCGAGGGACGCAAGAACAGAAGAAGCAAGTCCGTTGTTGTGCCTTACACTGTAGAAGAGCTAAACGAAGAGCGGCAGGGGGGAGAAAATGAGTCGGAACAGGATTCGGAAGAGGACAATAAAAGGCGGAGAAAAAGCAAGAATAAGGATAAGGATAAAGATCTAAGGAAGGTCTCTTCAAGCTTGAAGGAGAATCTTGATTTTATTCGCAGGAAATTCAATTTGCCGGATAATCAGGATATTATCATCAGAGAATTTAATATAGCAAGAAGAACCAAAGCGGCTCTGATTTTTGTAGATGGCATGATTGACAAAAAAATAGTTAATCAGTATACGCTGCCCGAGCTTCTCAACCCCTCTAATTTTGAGGAGATGCAGGATGGCTCCTTACTCAATTATGTGGAAAAGAATGTATTATCCATTAACCAGATTACCCGTATGGACGAATATGAAAAAATAGTGCCTCAGATTCTCAATGGTGTAACGGTGCTCTTTGTTGAGGGCTGTGATGAAAGCCTGGCCATTGAAAGCCGCGGTTATGAAAAGAGAGGTGTGGACAGGCCTCAGACCGAGGCTGTAATAAATGGTTCTCAGGAGGCCTTTACTGAGAATCTAAGGACAAACATCACCCTTTTGCGCCGAATTGTTAAGAATGAAAATTTAATTACAGAAATCGTACCTGTCAGTAAAACCAATAATTGCAATTGTGCGATTCTCTACCTGAATCATATTGTAAACCACAAAATCGTTGAAGAGGTTAAACGAAGGCTTAACAGCCTGGATGTGGATTTTATTGAAGGCAGCGGCATGCTGGAGCAGTTTATTGAGGATAAACCCTTCCAGCTTCTTCCTCAAATAATGAATACGGAAAGACCCGATAGGGTTGCGTCTTTTCTAATGGACGGAAAGGTCATTCTGATTTGCGAAGGAACCCCCTTTGCTTTGGTGGTGCCCGTTACTTTTTTTCATCTGTTTCAAACACCGGAGGAATCCAATCTCCGCTGGCAGTACGGCAGCTTTTTGAGGATTGTGCGTCTTATCGGTATTATTACTGCCCTGCTGGTTCCGGGAATGTATATTGCCCTTACCCTTTATCATCAGGAAATGATTCCAACCTCGCTTCTGGCTTCCATTGCTGCCTCCAGGGAGTCTGTGCCATTTCCGGCTATCCTTGAAATTATTCTAATGGAGATCTCCTTTGAGCTTATTCGAGAAGGTGGAATTCGGGTTCCCGGCATCATTGGACAAACCCTGGGTATTATCGGCGCCCTTATCCTTGGACAGGCAGCCGTAGCCGCAGGCCTTGTAAGCCCCATACTCATTATTGTGGTTGCCATATCGGGTCTGGGAAGCTTTACAATCCCTAATTACTCCCTTTCCTTATCCATACGCATTCTCCGGTTCATTTTTATTTTCTTTGGCGGAATTGCGGGATTTTATGGGATTTCTGTTTGCCTGGCCATTAATTGTGTTCTGGCCCTCAGCATTAAGTCCTTCGGAGTGCCTTTCTTCGCTCCCTTTTCTCCTAAAACCCGTGCCAAGCGCTCAGAAGTTCTAAAGTATCCTGCATACACTCAAGAGGAGCGGGTTGATTACCTCAACTCTCAAAACCGGAGAAGAATGGCTGATGAGCCGAGAGCATGGGTTACTGAGGAAGGAGATGATGATTCCTATGATACGTGAAGGTAAGTTTGGCTTCCAGGAGGCACTTAGTATTTTGTTCATTTCCATGACAACAAAAGTGCTTTTCACCAGCCCTGCCGTCATTATAAGGATGGTTGGTACCGCGGGCTGGTATTTGACCCTGATCTCGGCACTCACAGCAGGCATCGGTTTGTTTTTTCTGGTTAAGCTGATTAACCGTTTTCCGGGAAGCAATCTCATGGATATTTATGAAAAGGTCCTTGGAAAAGGCATTGGGCCTGTCTTTTCCTTTTTCCTTGCAGGGTGCTTATTTTTTACGGCATCGGTAAATTTAAGAGAGTACACAGAGGTTATGAAGGTTTATGTTATGCCCTTAAGTCCCCCTAGCTATATTATAATCCTCTTTATTCTGGTCATTTCGGTCATGGCCTTTATGGGTTTGGAGTCCATCGCCCGATTCTCAAAGTTCATACTTCTCATAATCGTGTGCGGCTTTATAATTGTCATTTGCCTCGCTTATAAAAATTACAGCATGGGAAGGCTATTTCCTATTTTGGGCTACGGTTTAAAGAAGACTATTTTTACAGGAATTGGAAGATCCTCTGTCTATGGTGAGCTGGTTTTAATAGGCGTTTTTGCAGCTTCTCTTCATGGAACCAAACACATAAAAAAAATAGGCTTTTGGAGCCTTGTAACATCCGCTGTTTTTATATCCTTAAACCTCTTGTTCTTTTCCCTGGCCTTCCCCTATTTTTCCGGCCAGGAAATGACCTCTCCCATGTACGAATTGGCGGCACTCATTAACATAGGAAGCTTCTTTCAGAGAATGGAGCCCATTTTTGTTTTCTTATGGAATTTTAGCTCCTTTATTTCGGTTACAGCCCTCTTTTATGCAAGCATGATGATTTACAGCCATATTTTCAGAATAATGGACAGAAAACCTCTGGTTATGCCTATGGCAATCATGCTCTTTGCATTAGCCATGCTGCCCGAGGGATTAAGCAGTGTCATGAATGATTCCGTACAGTTTTTACGCACCTGGGGATGGGTGGGCTATTTCCTGCCTCAATTGCTTACACTTCTGGTTGCGGTAATAAGGAAAAAGAAGGAGGAGCCCACAAATGCTTAAACGATTCGGTTTGATTTTGGTTCTTCTTTTTTGCTGCTTAAGTCTAACCTCCTGCTATGACGCAGTGGATATCAATGATTTGGGTTATGTCACCATGCTGGGGCTGGATTTTGGAACCAAGGATGACTGGCAATTCACATTTCAATATCCCGAATTTGAAGGGGGAGAAAACGCAGGGGCAGGGAGTATGAAATATGCTACCCTGGTTTTGGAATCCGCCTCCTTTTATACTGCTGTCCAGCTTGCCAATACCAATCTTCCTAAGGAACTTAATTTCATGCACTTGAAAACCCTGGTTTTTTCACAGGAGTTAGCTGAATCCGGTGAATTGAACAAAATGCTTACTTCACTGATACGTTTTAAACAAATACGCCGGACCGTGAATATTCTCATATGCAAGGGCAAGGCCTTTGAATTTGTGGATGCTTCCAAGCCTTATATGGGAAATCTTATTACCGATACACTAGAAGAGCTTCTTGGAAATTCCCATACAACGGGGCTTCTCCCAGAAGTGCCTCTTAATACGTTTTATAATGCCTTTATGTCTCCCTACAATGAAGGCGTAGGTATTCTGGGAGCCATTAATAAGGGTGATAATCTGCCGGAGGCAGCGGAGGCACAGAAGAAAGCACTGGAACAGGAAGGTGGCGGGAGCCAAGGCGATGCCTCTGGAGGAGGCGATTCCGGTAATGTAGAAAGCAAGGAAAAACCCTCCGGCGAGGAAGATAAAGGGGACGACAAGGAAAAGGAAAAAGATAATAAAACTCAGGAGGGGGAAAAAGCCAATGAGATATCCGGTGATATAGTCGCCGGAGAGGTGCTGCGTGCGGGAGGAAATGAGCTGGAGGTACTGGGTTCGGCGTTGTTCAGCAAAGGGAAAATGGTGGGAAGCCTGACCGGTTTTGAAACACAAATGATGCTCATGCTGCGGGGAGAACTGGAAAGGAGCGTTTTCAGCATGCCTGATCCCCAGATGGAGGATTATCAGGTTGCCATTGATATAAGGGAGTTTGATACACCTCAATATAAAATAAGGATTGAGGACGGAAAACCTAAAATCAATGTACGCGTCTTTCTTGAAGGTGAGATTGTCTCCATACAAAGCAGAATAAACTATGAGGATCCTGACAAACAGGAGCCCCTTAAAAAGGCCTTTGAGGAATACATCAACAAAGGCCTTGAGCAGACAATTAAAAAATGCCAGGAGAAGAATACCGACGTGCTTTCCTTCGGCCAGAGAGCCGCCAATCACTTTGCCACAATTCAGGAGTGGGAGAAATACAAATGGAATGAAAAATTCTCCCAGGCTGAAATAAAGACTGAGGTTGAATTTACCGTAAGGCGTACGGGTACTATGACAGACAGCTATCATGTAGAAGAAAGGAGCGGGCTGCCATGAAAATTCTAACAATGGCCGTGGTTTTTTTAGTTACGTTTTATACTTTGAGTTATGCGGGCTTTTCCTTTAAAAACCAGAATATCCGCAGCGGCTTGGGGGCTGTCCTCTTAGTGCTTATGGCATGGGCCTCGGTGGGATTTGCGCTTTTCAGACAGAGTCACTGATTAATGACCCTTGTTCTGAGGCAGCATGACAATTTTCAGATCGGTAATCTCTTTTTCCGTGGGTTTATAACTCTCGTTTATCAAAGTGAGAAGCTCTTCCTTATAAGGAAGCCAATAAGAGATTCCGTCTACCATAGCTGCAACACCCGGCACCATATCCGTCTGAATGTCCTCAACCTTCACATCCTTGGCGGCATTGGCAAGCCAGAGCATCTCCGGGAGAGTCAGATCGGTTTCAACATTCTCCATAAGAAGTTTGACAATGGAGGGAAGCTTAAGTAAATTGGAGGGCTGCATGGCCTGTTCTGCAAGCGCCTTCACAAGCTGCTGCTGGACCTCGATACGCCCGATGTCGCCATTGGTATAGCCATGACGGTACCGCGCCAGGCCCAGAGCCTGGCTTCCGTCCAGGTGCTGAAACCCCTTTTTAAGGTGTATGGCCAAATCCTGCATGGGATCTTCATAGTTCATGTTGCGCGGCACATCAAAATCAACGCCGCCAATGGCATCAATCAGCTTTTCAACGCCTTCCAGCCGAATCATAATGTAACGGTTTACATTGAAGCCCACAAGACCCGCCACATCCTTTTCAAACTGCTCAATGCCGCCTACCATATAGGAGGCATTTACTTTTTTTGCGTTGCGGCTGGTATCCAGCATGGTATCCCGGGGGATATTCAGTATTTTTA
>JAFADM010000231.1 GCA_023424865.1 Bacillota bacterium
AACCGCCACTTCCCTCCAACCGGCACTGCCCGAAGGCAAATGCAGCGTAAATATTGTACCATGCGCCGCAAAACCTTTCAAGCAATGTCGGACAACATAAGGAAAGGAAGCGCATTATGGTAATAAGGCAATTAAAAGAAAAACAGTTTGAAAGCCTCCGTCAATCCCTCATGCTGAAAGCTCATGCAGAGCCTTTGGAAGCAAGCTATACGGTAAATATGAAAATCAATGGCGCGGAATATGCCGTCAAGGTGCAGCCGGAGCGGCACAACAAAATGGCAGTATTGCAGGCATTGCGTATTTACCGGGAGGAATGGGGACTCCACTATGAATTAATCACCCGAGGCGATATCCTGTCCTCGCTTCTTGAAATCATCATTTATCAGGGCGTAAGCCAGTAAATGCATTTTAAGTAAATAAATTCAACATTATGCAGTCGCCCTTTCTCTCCCTCCCCGTGGGGCTCCATTCTGTTGGGACCCATGAAAGCCGGGATATCAGCCAAAAGTTATGGACCAAACACAGGCCGGACAAGGATTTACCCCTGTCCGGCCACTTTTTACCTTTTTTACCTGCAAGCCCCATGCGAATAGCGTCACAGGTCTTTTTTCCGAAAGCGGCTTATGGCTGTGGCCGCGGCTAATGCACTCCAGGCAAGGAGGATAACGAAAGCCGTTAAAACCCCGGTGTATTCGGTGCTTCCCGCTTGTGCCGCTCCCGAAAGCGTGTGTATGGCAGACGCGGGTAAAATGGGTATAAAGGCCTCTTGAATGGCTTGCGGGAAAAGCTCGGCAACCACTGGGAGGAACATTACCCCAAGCGGTATCACGATACCGGCTGCTGTGCTTTTTGAAAAGAATACGGCGCAAACCGTAAGAAAAACATAAAACAGCGGCATGGCAACGCAACCTGCGGCAAACCGCCATACTTGCGAACCAGGAAGCGCCCGGCCATGCAGGGATAAAAGAATAAGCTGTCCGCTGCCAAGGGCAAGCAGAGCCACAAGGACGCCCACCAGGAATGCCAGTAAGAAAAACGTCAGGAGCTTTGCCCCAAAATAACGTGTTCGGTCCGGTGTGGTTATCAGGTATGTCTGTATCGTTTTTCCCTGGAACTCCCTACCAATTTGAACAGCGGTAAAAAGCACAAGCAGCAGGGCTGCTACGTCCACGCCAAGCATGTTAACTTCAATAACGGACATGGGTTTAAGCTCGGACAAAGCCCTTTGCTGAGTTATTTCTGTTGTAAAAGAAAACAGGAGCCCCATTAAAACACTGAAAATCATTGCAAAGGTCAAATACAGCCGTGAAGATTTGGGAAACCCTATTTTTTCCCACTCGGCATAAAAAGAATGGATCATAGCTTCATCGCCCCCCTGCCTTCATTCAGATTTAACCCTTTATAGTCTGTTTTTCCGTCTACCAGCTCGGAAAAAAGCTGTTCCAGTGAAGGTTGACGGTTGACCAGCTCATAAATACGAATACCCTTTGCAAAGGCAATATCCCCTATGCCCCTTGCGGTCATTTTTCTTACATGAAGAATTCCGGCTTCCGGCATATCCACCTGGGCGCCGTTTTCTGCCAGTGTTTTTTTAAGCTCCGGCGTGTTGCTTGACTGCACCTGCACATAGGAGCTAAAGCTTTTTTCCTTAAGCTCGCCCATGCTCATATCGGCAATGAGCTGGCCGCGGGCAAGCACAATAACTCTGTCCGCTATTTCCTCGACCTCGCTTAGCAAATGGCTTGACAAAAGAACGGCTTTTCCTTGCTTAGCCAGATCCCTCAGCAAGGTCCTAAGCCAATGAATCCCCTCCACATCCAAACCGTTGAAAGGTTCGTCCAGCAGCACCGTTTCAGGGTCGCCAATAAGAGCTCCGGCTATGCTGATGCGCTGCTTCATGCCAAACGAAAAGCCGCCTGTTTTTTTATGGGAGACTTTCTGTAAGCCGACAAAGGCCAGAAGCTCCTCAACCCTGTTTTTACTTATCCCCGCGGCGGTTGCCAAAATCATAAGATGCTGCCTGGGAGTCAGCCTGGGGTCTATGGCGCCGGAATCCATCATTGCGCCGATTTTACCCGCAGGCTGCTCCAGGGCGGCGAAAGGTTTTCCGTCTACAGAAACGCTGCCGGAAGTGGGTGCGGCCAAGCCGAGAATCATGCGCATTGTCGTGGTTTTACCGGCTCCGTTAGGTCCGAGAAAACCGGTGACCACACCCGGCTGAAGGTACAGGCTGATGTTGTTTACCGCAATTTTATCCCCGAATCTCTTTGTCAGGCCCGCTATTTGTATCATTGCTCTTTCCCTCCTGTCCGGCGGCCTCAGCCGTATTAAGATGCAAATCGTTTTGGGCGGCATATATCTCAAAAGCATTTTCCAGAAACCGGCTGGCGGTAGCCATCATTTCATCGTTTTTTGCCGGCATTTGATTTTCCAGCTGCAATTCGGATAATTGCCTTAACAGCTCCATATTCCCCCCCGTAAAAGCTTGTAGTGTTTTCCACCAACGCTTTGCCATATCCTGCGCGTTTATGCTGTCCGGTGAGGTGCCGTCATGATGCAGAAGAATCGCTTCGATTAATATTTCTTTCCATTTATGATAGAACATTTGAATGGGCTCGATGTCCTCAAAGTGCTCAGAAAGCCTTTTATGCTGTTCTTCCGTCATCATTCGGGGAGCCTGCGAAAAGATATCGTCCCCGGGCAGGGCGCTGAGAAATCGGAGCAATACAGGAAACGGCGGTTCTTTGCCCGCTTCAATCATATCGGACATGATGCCGATAGTCGCAAAGGATGTATGCAGATGTTCCATTTTTTGAAGCAGCAGCAAGCGCTGATTTTTGAACATTTCCAGCAAACCGTTTTTATATGGCTGCAGCAAAAGATGTTCTTTGATTTGCGCTAACGAGAAACCCAGTGATTTATAGAACACGATTTGTTCAATCCGAATTAAATCGTCCTGTGTATAACAGCGTCGTCCGCCTTCCGTCCTTCCCAAAGACGGCAATAGCCCAATATTATCATAATGCTGAACCGCACGAATGGTCAGACCCGCAGCAGCGGCAAGCTCACCGCTTGTATATCTCTTTTCACTCATACATGCCTCCTACAATCTAAATATATTTCATTACGCAACGTAATGAGCAAGAGAAATTTTGCTTATGTAGCTCTGTCCATTCTAACAATCAGGGAAATATCAGGGCAGTTATTTGTAGTTCTTGCCTTCCACCAAAAGGTTTACCTTGTTCAAATGAGCCGTATACCGCTCGTAATCACTCAGAAGCACCCCCATATAAAGCATGTCCACCAGAGCAAGCTGTGAAATACGCGACACCATGGTTTCGCTGTAGAAGGTTGTTTCAAAATCGCCGGTGCACAGCACAATGTCTGAATATTCCGCAATTTTTGATGCTTTATAATTCGTGATGGCAATGGTGACGGCGCCGGCCTTTTTTGCCAGTGCCAGTGTGTCCACCACATCCCGGGTGCTGCCGGAATGGGATATGGCAATGGCGGCATCCTTGCCCGTAAGGCCGAGGCTGCTGATCTGCTGGATATGATTATCCTGAAACGCACGGGCATTAAGGCCGATACGCAAAAACTTATTCAGCATGTCGCTGGCGATACTGCCGGAATTTCCAACCCCGTAAATATCAATCTTGTTGGCGTTTCCAATGGCCTTTACAGCCTTTGCGTAGGAGGGCAGGCTAAGAAGGCCAAGGGTATCGTTTAACGCACGGATCGTCAGCCCCACCATCTTTGCGGGAATATCCCCCAGCTTGTCTTCTTTATTAATGTAAAGATCTACGAGCAGCGGGGACGTGTTTTCACCAGACGTCCTCTTCCCCCAATCCTTCATTATCTTTAATTTCATATCGGTATACCCATCAAAGCCAATATGAGCCGCAAAGCGCATAACAGTAGGCTCACTGGTACCGCATTGCTGCGCAAAGGCGGAAATGGACATCTGGGCCACATCGTAGCCATGGAGCAAAATATAATCAGCCACTTTCCTCTCGGATTTGCTTAGCTGTGCATAACTGGTTTTTATAAGCATCTCAACGGTATTTTCTTTTTCCAAGGCCAGATCATCCTTTCCGGTCGGTCCTGTCTCGCCAATGCGTCCCGGGCTGGTCGCAGGCTCGGCCTGCTGCTCGCCCATGCATCCCGGGCTGGTCGCAGGCTTAGCCTGCTGCTCGCCCATGCAACCCGGGCTGGTCGCAGGCTTGGCCTGCTGCTCGCCCATGCAACCTGGAATCCGGTCACACTTTTAATTGCGCAAGCGAGGGAGGTTCTTATCGGCACTTTTGGGCTATAAGGTACTAATCATTGTATAAAGTAAAAGAACCAATTTGTCAACCATTCATATAATAAAACTACACATTATTATTTACTCCGTAGTTTTATTACGTTACTATAAAGGTAAGGAGGCGCACCATGGAACGAATCAATAAAAATACGGTGTGCAGGAGTATGATGATGAAGCCACTTAAAAAAGCATCTGAAATGACCCCGGGAGAATTAGCCCGCTACATTGATCAGTCCGTACTAAAGCCTGAATTTACCCAGGAGGACATAAAACGGTATATTCTTGAGGGAATCGGCTACGGCTGTGCTACGGTTTGCGTTAACCCGGCCTCACTGGATATCGCCGCCCAACTGACCCGTGGAACGGATACCAAGATATGCGTCGTATGCGATTTTCCATTTGGGTTAAGCACAACCGAATCCAAAATTGCTCAGGCGGAGCTCTATTGCAGGCGCGGCGATATTTACGAGCTTGATATCGTCGCAAACATTGGCTGGATTAGAAGCGGATGCTGGGACAGGGTAACGGATGAGCTTAAAAAGGTAACCCAAGCCTGCCACAAGCACGGCACTGCCGTCAAGGTAATTCTTGAAACCGACGCCCTTACGGCCGAACAGGCTGTAAAGGCCTGCCAATGCGTTATTGCAGCGAATGCGGACTTTGTAAAAACCAGCACCGGTTTTTTAACAGGTCATAACAACCAGGGTGCTTCCCCAGAAATCATTGAGATTTTAATGACTGCCTGCGAAGGTAAAATCAAGATTAAAGGAAGCGGCGGCATTCGCACAAGAGAGCATTTTCTTAAATTGATTGATATGGGCATCGACCGTATGGGAGTGGGCTACCAGTCCATCCCTGTGGTGCTTGGACTGGGTTGAATAACTTACTTACTACATTGGATCATGCCGTAAAAGCTTGTCGTTTTCATAAGGCCCCTCTGCCGGAAAGCCCCGGCAAGGGGCTATTTTTCCCCCTTGTTAGGCAGGAAGCGCCGCCCATCTTCTTAAGATAAACTTAAGAGGATCCTAAGATAAAACCCATAAAGCGGGCTCATAACTTTGATAGAATAGGCGCAGGCTTGTACTTAAGGTCTTATAAGCCCTCCAAAGCTTATTTTGAATATCGCAGCCGGAAACCCAAGTCAGTAACAGGAACAGTAACAGTAACAATAGCGGTGGCAGGAACAGTAACAGGAACAATAGCGGTAGCAGTAACAGGAAAGGAAAACAGGCATGACTCCTTCAAAAAGAATGCATTATTCGGGAATTGACCGTTTCAGGCTCCTTGCGGCTATACTGGTGGTAGCCATACATACCTCTCCCCTTACGGATGTCAACACTACCGCGGACTTTAT
>JAFADM010000306.1 GCA_023424865.1 Bacillota bacterium
ACGATCATCCCATGGTTGAAGAAACAGCCGAACAGCTTACATACGGAATTAAGGATACATTATCCAAGGTCCGTTCTCTTTTTGAGTTTGTCCGGGATCAAATCTTTTATTCCTTTCACATCAATGCTACCAGTGTCACTTTAACGGCATCGGAAGTGCTTGAAAAAGGGCATGGCAGCAGTTTTTCAAAAGCTCACCTTTTCGCAGCGCTGGCAAGATCTCAAGACATACCCGCAGGCTTCTGCTACAGACTTACCCTATCGGAAACGGGAGTTCCCCGACCTGTGCTCCACGGCTACAATGCTGTCTTTATTCAAGAAATGGAACGATGGATCTTTTTGGACGCCTGTGTTTCTCCTGAAATAACAGGAGACAGCCATGGGTTTTATTCTGAAACACTTATTACGGATCCGGTGAAGACCTCGTCCCGATGGTTTCATAAGCCAGGAGCGGGTTTAATCTATGTTTCACCCAATAAAAAAGTGATTTCCACCTTGGAGCACGCACGGGACGTGGAGGAGCTTAAAGAAGTCCTGCCCGGGAAACTCTGAGCTCTGAGGTGTACAAACCAGGCACACATCAACCGCTTTGCTCATCCCCTTTAAGGGCTTTTTGTGCTGCTTTTACCGTTTCTTCCGGACAGGGCCGTCCGGGAGGGGAAGAACCAGCCTCCGTTTGGGGCTCCTTTAACCCGTTATCGTGTAAATTTCCCTTCATCGCAACAGGGCTGTGGACAAGATACAAAAGGTATTCAATATTTCCCTCGGGTCCTGTAATGGGAGAAAAGGAAAGGCCCTTAACCAGAAAGCCCAGCTTTTCCGCTTCATTCATTATATCCCGGATAACCTCTACATGCACTTCCGGATCCCGGACAACACCTTTTTTCCCCACCTTGCCCCGTGGAGCCTCAAACTGGGGTTTTATAAGGCAGACTGCCCGTCCTCCCTCTTTTAAAAGTGCCGTCAGCGGGGGCAGGATTCTTTTCAGCGAAATAAAAGAGACATCGGCAGAGGCAAAATCCAGGGGATCCTCAATTTCATTTTTTGTAACATAGCGGAAATTGGTACGCTCCATGCAAACCACCCGGGGATCCTGTCTGAGCTCCCAAGCCAGCTGACCATATCCTACATCCACGGAATAGACTTTTTGAGCGCCATTTTTAAGCATAACATCGGTAAAGCCCCCCGTGGATGCTCCCACATCCACGCAAACAGCCCCTTCTAAAACAAGGCCGAAAGCCTTTACCGCTTTTTCCAGCTTTAACCCGCCTCTGCTTACATAGGGCAGGGGATTGCCTTTAATTTCAAACTTGCAGTCCGGACCAAAAATGGAACCGGGCTTGTCCTCTCTCTGGCCGTTAACAAAAACCTGCCCTGCCATAATGGCTCCCCGAGCCTTTTCTATGCTGTCAAAAAAGCCTTTGCCCAATAGCTGCGCATCCAGCCGTTCCTTTGCCATTTATTTACCACTGCTTTCCTTGCCGTATATACCGGTACTTATTCCACTGGCTTCAGCCTGCACTTTTCTGGGTCTCTGAACCGTTCTTACCCCTATCTGGGCAGAACCTTCCTTTTTCGCCCTTTCCGCTTCCTTGTAAAGCCTTCGGGCTCTTGCGGCAATTCCCTCAGGATCAAGACCGTACTTTTTGAATATAAGGCTTCGCTCGCCCTGAGAAATGCCTTCATTGGGAAGTCCCAATACAGCACCCGCAGCCAGCCGCCCTTTTTTATTCAAAAGACTTAAAACTGCGCTTCCAAAACCGCCTTCCTCAAGAACATCCTGAATCACTAAAACGCAACCGGTCTTAATGGAGGAAGCCAGGATTCCCGACTCATCCAGAGGCCGAAGAAAGCGGGGATTGATAACCTCACAGGAAAGGCCCTCCTTTTTGAGAATATCCGCGGCCTCAAGGGCATGGCTGAGCATGGGGCCAACTCCTATAAGGGTTATATCCCTGCCCTGACGGCATACCACGCTCTTTCCGTGAACAAGGGGTTTATCCGTCCCTTCGTGCTCAAAGCCCGAGCCCCGGGGATAGCGAATAGCAAGAGGGCCGTCATGTGCTTTAAGCCCATACTCAAGCATGCGCTCAAGCTCTCCGGGTGAAGCAGGAGCCAGTATATCCACATGTGGAATGGTGTAAAGAAAGGCCACATCATAAATGCCCTGATGGGTCTCACCATCGTCTCCCACAATTCCCGCCCGGTCAATGGCTAAAATAACTCTTAGCCTTTGCAGGGCCACATCATGAAGAATTTGATCATAAGCTCTTTGAAGGAAGGTGGAATATATAGCCACTACAGGCTTGACACCGCCTGCGGCAAGGCCTGCGGCCAAAGTGACGGCATGCTGCTCTGCAATGCCCACATCAAAAAAACGCTTTGGATAGCTCTGCCTGAATCCGCTTAACCCAGTACCGTCAGGCATTGCGGCAGTTATGGCCACCACGTCCTTATCCTCCTGGGCTATGGCGCAGAGCTTATTCCCGAAGACAGTGGAGTAATTTCCGCCTGCCTTTTTTTTCACTTTGCCGGTTTCCGGCTCAAAAGGGGCAATGCCATGAAACGCTGAGGGCTGCTCCTCCGCATATTTATAGCCCTTTCCCTTAACGGTGGCTACATGAACCAGAACGGGACCCTTCATGGTTTTGGCTTGTGTCAGCACCATAATCATTTCGGATAGGTTATGGCCGTCAATGGGACCAAAATAGCGAAAGCCCAAATCTTCAAAAAACATGGACGGAACCAGCACACTTTTCATTACAGCCTTCATTTTATGAAGGGCGCGCCGAACCCTCTTACCACCCCGGGGCATCCTGTCCACCAGTTCCTGAACCGATTCCCTGGTTTTATAGTAAAGAGGACGGGAGCGAATCTTGCTCAAATAGCGGGATAGTCCGCCTACATTGGGTGCGATGGACATTCCGTTATCATTAAGAACAATTAACAGGTTGGTCCGGGACATACCCGCATCGTTTAAGGCCTCCAGTGCCATGCCTCCCGACAGGGCACCGTCACCGATGACTGCGGCTACAGTATGCTTTTCACCCTTTAAATCCCTGGCCCGGGCCATGCCCAATGCTGCCGAGATGGAGGTACTGCTGTGGCCGGTGTTAAATATATCATGCTCGCTTTCCTGAGTCTTGGGAAAGCCTGACAAGCCGTCAAGTTGTCTTAACGTATTAAAGGCTTCTTTCCGACCGGTAAGTATTTTATGCACATAGGTCTGGTGCCCTACATCCCAGATAATTTTATCCAGTGGGGAGTCCAGAACCTTATGAAGAGCAAGGGTGAGCTCCACAACCCCCAAATTGGATGCAACATGGCCCCCTGTTTCGGAAACGGTTCTCAAAAGAAACTCCCGAATCTCCCCTGCAAGCTGCTCCAGCTCCCGTTTATTAAAGGCCTTTAAATCGTTAGGACATGAAACGGCGCCAAGCATTCCGCTTATTTTTTTGAGATCTTCTTCGTTCAAAGTTTATAACTCCCCCGCTTATATCTATAAGATTCCTGTCGGCCCGAGGTGCCGTGGCCAGTGCTTTATGTCCAGGGAACTGAGAATTGCCTTCGCTTATAAAGGGGCGCCATACCGCAGGACAATGCAGCGCGCCCCTCAAGATGTCTATTTTACCGGAATCGGCCATCGAAACACACTCCGCCGATATCCTCCGACACTCCAAACAAGTAGCCTTTCTTTTTATTCACGCCGACAAGAGGCAAGCTACCTGTGAACGTCACCTTTAGTGGTTTATAAGAAAATATTATACATAACTTTAATGAATTATGCAAACAGGATAGCCACAGCAATCCCCAGTAGAGCCCCCGTTATCACCTGCAGGGGCGTATGGCCCAAAAGCTCCTTAAGCTCTTTATCAAGCTTAATATCCTTTGAAGAATATACCAGCTTGTTCAAAACCTCCGCCTGCTTGCCCGCCGCCCTGCGAACGCCTGCCGCATCAGCCATGACAATAAAGCAAAATACGGTGGCTACAGCAAAATAGCCCGAATCAAAGCCATATTCCATCCCAAGTACAGTGGCCATGTTGACCGAAATAGAGCTATGGGAGCTGGGCATTCCTCCAGAGCTGACTATCTTTCTAAAGTCGATTTTCCGATGCTTGACAAAATGATAGACAAATTTATAGAATTGGGCAAGGAACCATGAAAACACCGGAAGCACAATGGCGCGATTACTTAAAATCCCTTCAAAAAACGACACGTCTAATCTCTCCCCCACATCCGTCCCGACTTCTCTTACTGCCGGGCCAGTGATTTTGTCTATTTTTCTCTCTCTGCAATAAAGGCTGCCATCTGGATTAGGAATTCTCCCCCTGAAACCCCGCTCAGGCTTTGAACTGCCGCTTCCTCTGTCTTTTTGAGCAGCTCCTTGGCACTTTGCATACCCAATAAAGTGACAAAAGTGGATTTGTTATTCTTGGAATCGCTTCCAAGCGGCTTGCCCACAACGGAGCTTAGTCCCTCGAAATCCAGAATATCATCCTTTATCTGAAATGCAAGGCCAATATTTTCCGCATAGGAGGTGAGAGCTCCCACCCGCTTTTCATCCGCTCCGCACAAAACGGCTGCTGACTGAACTGCAGCACGGATAAGCGCACCCGTTTTCTTTTTATGCATGGTACACAGCCGGCCATAATCAATTTGTTTATTTTCCGATTCAAGATCAATAACCTGACCGCCGACCATTCCAAGTCCACCTGCCGCTTCAGCGATAATTTCAGCCGCCTTTACCTTTTGGGATATGGGCACGGCTCCCTCTTGAATAGCTCTGAAAAGGATCTCATATGCAGCATTCAAAAGCGCGTCTCCGGCTAAAACCGCTATGGCCTCCCCAAAAACCTTGTGGCTTGTGGGTTTCCCCCGCCTGAAATCATCATTGTCCATGCAGGGCAGATCATCATGAATAAGGGAATAGGTGTGAATAAACTCCAGCGCCCCGGCAAAAGGCATAACCTCCCGGGGATCTCCCTTAAGCATGTCACATACGGCCAGGGATAAAACCGGACGCAGGCGCTTTCCGCCTGCCAGAAGGCTGTACTCCATGGCCTTTTTAAGGGTTTCTTCTGTTTGGCTTTGAATAATCGGTGCTTTTTTCAGCCAATTCTCAGCTGTTTCCGTGTATTTTTTAAATTCCACTCGAAAGCTCATAGATTCTCCTCAGCATTAAAGTCCGTTTCCTTTATTTCACCCCTGCCTTCCACAAGGAGGGTCATACGCTTTTCAATGTCGTCAAGCTTTTTTCCGCATAGCCGCACCAGGCCAATACCCTTTTCAAAGGCAAGAAGGGACGCTTCTAATGATAGCTCACCCTTTTCCATCAATATAACAGTTTTCTCCAGCTCCGCCACTGCTTCCTCATAGGTAAGCTCCCGGGCTTCAAAAGCCTGTTGTGTTTTATTATCCATTGACTCGTCCCTTTCTAATCCCTATCCTTAATTATCCTTTTTTGCGGGCAGTCCCACTACCTTTGCCTCTACACAGCCGTCAGCCAGAGTAATGCGCAGGGGTTCATCCTCTTCTATCTCTTGGACTGTGCGAATGACCGTTCCATTGGCCTTAGCCGCCACCGCATACCCTCGTTTTAAAACCTCAAGAGGGCTCATGGACTGCAGCTTTCCAGCCTGCGCTCCCAATTGGCTTCTGGCTCTTTCCATCATACGGCTTGTGCTTCCTGCAAGCCTCATTTCCAGAGTATCCAAAAGCTGGCGCTCCCGGTTCACTCCGTCATAAGGTCTGGTGAAGCTCCGGGCATTGGCCAGATTCAAAACTCTGAGCCGCTCTCTGCCAAGCCCGCTTATTAGCGCTTGAACAAGACGCCTCTCAGTGTTTTTCAGCCCTTGCGCCACCAGCGTTTTCTCCGGCATGATAAGCTCCGCTGCCGCCGAAGGTGTGGGCGCTCTAAGGTCCGCTACAAAATCTGCGATGGTGTAATCGGTTTCATGCCCCACTGCCGATACGACAGGGATTTCCGACTGAGCAATGGCGTAGGCCAGGCCCTCATCATTAAAGGGCCACAAATCCTCCAGAGAACCGCCTCCTCTGGCCAATACGATAACCTCTACGTTTTTCAGCCGGTTAAAGCATTGCAGCCCTCGGATAAGGTTTCGGGAAGCTTCAGGTCCCTGGACCGCCGAGGGATAAACAATGACTCTTGCATTGGCATAACGCCTGTTGAGCACATGGGCCATGTCCCTTATAACTGCGCCGGTGGGAGAGGTAATAATACCTATGGACCGGGGCAAAAAGGGGAGGGGCTTTTTCCTGGAAGCATCAAACAGCCCCAGCTCCTCAAGCTTGCTCTTTAATTGCTCGTAAGCCATGTAAAGGCTTCCGGTTCCGTCAGGTGACATTTCCTCGCCATAGATTTGATAAGTTCCACCCGGAGCATAAACGGATACCCTTCCCTTCAAAAGAACCCGCATCCCCTCCTCCGGCCTGAATTTAAGCCGTATGGCATGAGAGCGGAATATGACACATTTAACGACGGCCTCTTCATCCTTAAGGGAAAAATACATATGCCCTGAGGAGTGAAGCTTGTAATTGGATATTTCACCAATTACCCAAACATGAGAAAGCAGCCTGTCTCTGTCCACAAGCTGCTTAATATATCCTGTCAGTTGAGATACGGTCAGAC
>JAFADM010000369.1 GCA_023424865.1 Bacillota bacterium
ATCGCTCGCTTTTTGCGATTCTGCTCCTGGCTGCCATGCTTCTATCGGCTTGCTCTTCCGGCACCGTACAGAATAACGGCTCGGGTGAAGGCAGCAATACCTCCTCCACTCCTTCCGCGACAGCCACAAATTATACCGAGCTATTCAAGAAGGATACCATTATGGAAATTCGGATAACTATCGCTGATGCCGACTGGGAAAGTATCCTGGCGGACCCTCAGGCAGAGGAATATAAAAGCGCAACGGTATCTGTTAATGGTATTACAGTTGAAAATGCAGGCTTCCGCACAAAGGGAAACTTAACCCTCAACTCTGTAGCAAACAGTGATTCAGCTCGTTACAGCTTCCGTATTAAGCTTGATAAATATGTGGAGGATCAGACGCTTTTAGGGTTGGATGAACTTGTTGTTAACAATATGTATTCCGACCCCACGTACCTTCGTGAGTATTTAAGCTACGAAGCACTGGCCTCTGTGGGTGAAACGGTTCCCCTTAACGCTTTTGCCAATATCTATATCAACGATGAGCTGTTTGGCTTCTACCTTTGCGTCGAAGCCATCGACGACAGCTTTCTGGAAAGAAATTTCAGCAGCAACGACGGCAATCTCTATAAGCAGGAGATCGGCAGCTCCCTATTAACAGAAGAAAACGGAGCCTATGAAACTTATGAGCTTAAAAACGGTGATGATGAGAGTAAAACCGATTTAAAAAAGCTCATTGAAGTACTCAATAACATGCCGGAGGGTGAAAAGGGCGATATTGAAAGTGTTCTTGATGTGGACAGCGCCCTTCGCTACATCGCGGGCAATACGGCGTTAGGGAACTACGACAGCTACAGCGGCGATAAAGCCCAGAATTATTATCTTTACGGACTTGATGGAAAATTTACGGTTATCCCCTGGGATTTCAATATGTCCATTGCCGGTTATATGGGCACATCTACCGGTACCTCCATTGACGAACCTGTCTCCGGAACCACCATGGATGCACGGCCGCTTATAAAAAACCTGCTGGCAGTGAGTGAATACAAGGAAAAATATTATGAGTATCTGGAACAGTATTTAACTTATTTTGATAATTTCCAGGACCGTGTCACCGAGCTTGCTAACCTGATTCGTCCCTATGTTGAGGCGGATCCTACCAAATTCACTACCCTTGAACAGTTTGAAGCGGGCATTACCTATTCCGAAACCTCGGTGGATTCCAGCAGCGGCGGCTTCCCAGGCGGAGGACAAATGCCCAACGGCAATACCACAGGCGGAGCCATTCAGTTTCCTGACGGGGGACAGTTTCCAGGAAATACCACAGGCGGAGCCATCCAGTTCCCTGATGGGGGACAGTTCCAGGGGAATACCACCGGAGGAGCTATCCAGTTCCCTGATGGGGGGCAGTTCCCAGGCGGTAATGGTGGACAGGGCGGATCCAATATGCCCGGCGGCAGCACCACCAGCGGCGGTATAAACGGCGGTTTCACCCCAGGACAGGGCGGACAGCCAGGACAAGGTGAAGGTCAGAGCGGCCAAGGTGGCCAAGGTGGCCAGGGCGGCGGTCAAAGGGGCCAGGGCAGACCGGATATGAATGGAGATACTACCTCCGGCGGAGGCATAAGCGGCGGCTTTGAACCCGGCGGTAACGGCCAGGGTGGTCAGGGTGGTCAGGGTGGTCAGGGTGGCCGCGGCGGCAACATGACCAGCAATACCTCCATAACAAGCTTTATCCTTCAAAGAGCAGAAAACATTCGGCAGCAGCTTGAAAGCAAAGCCCAATAAAAAAATCAACTGATTCAGCTTAAAACTAAGAATATAGAAAACAAGAGAAATAATCCTTTAGAAAGAGACAAGAATGGAGCGGGGCCTATGAAAAAAATAGCGACAAAAATTGTTTTACTCTCTCTTATCAATACCTTAATTGTAGCCATATTAAACGTGGGAGCTTCTCTTTATATGAATGCGACACAAGCGGTTGGGTCGGCCGCAGGGGAAGCCATTCCGGCAGATGCTGCCGGCGCAGGGGGTGTCGGCGGTGGAGCGCCGGTAAGCAACAGCTCATTTATGATACCCACCCCCATTCTTTACGGTCTTTTAGGCTCACTGGTGCTGGGTGTCATTGTATCCTACATCTTGGGCAAATTCATTTCCAAGCCTATTGTTAAGGTTACCGAACTCACCGACAGGCTTTCCCGGCTGGATCTTAAACAGGATTCGGCTTATGAGGAGCTTTTGAAGTACAGGGACGAGACAGGAGCTATGAGCCATGCCCTTTCCAATACACGTAACGCCCTGGAAACCATGGCCAGCCGCCTGACAAGCATTTCCGGTTCTGTACAGCTACATGCCAAGGATTTAAGCCATTCTGCGGACAATAATGTGGAATCCGTTTCCCAGGTAGTGCGAACCATTGATGAGGTAGCCCGGGGAAACAGCAGCCAGGCCCAGTCCATTTCGGAGATTACCTCAACCCTTTCCGAGGTTACCCAGCTTATGAATTCAGCCGCTGCCGAGGCTCGGCTGAACTCGGATAACGCGGGCAAGTCCTTTGTTATGATAGAAGCTGGTGAAAAGGCTGTCAACTCACAGGCTGAAAACATGAAGGACAATATTAAGGTTTCCCAGGATGCCTCCCGTTCCATTGAAGAGCTCAGCGCCATGATCGACAGAATTTCCGATATCCTTACCCTTATTACTTCCATCACCAACCAAACCAATCTTCTGGCGCTGAATGCAGCCATTGAATCAGCCAGGGCCGGAGAGGCCGGAAAGGGCTTCGCAGTGGTAGCCGACGAGGTAAGGAAGCTTGCGGAGGAGTCGGCAAACGCTGCCAAATCCATCGTGGAAATCATAAAGCAGATAAAGGATAAAACGTCGGATGCCGTACACCAGATGAATTCCTCCAAGACCCTTATTGACGAACAGAAGCAGGCACTGGGAATTACCCAGGATGCTTTTTCAAAAATACGCGGTGCTTACGAAGTTATTCTCGAGGGCTTCAACCAGACGGCCGGAGCCATGGAGAGCGTTAACGACAAGTCGGGCAGGATTTACGAACAGATTCAGGACATGGCTGCTATAGCACAGCAAACCTCCGCAAGCATGGAAGAGGTATCGGCATCAGGCCAGCAGCAGCTGGCATCCATCGAGGTTGTGGCTCGTTCGTCAAGGGATCTGCTTCAGCTTTCAGAAGAACTTAACACACAGACCGGGCTCTTTGTTTTCTAACCTGGAAGGTTAGAAAGCCGAATCCTGCACCCTCTTGTTTTTTTCTTTTAAAAGGACTATTATTAACTAAAAGCGCCCCTTCAGCATACGGCTCTAAATAGAATTGAGCCGGTTTGCTCTCTGGGGTTTCATATGGAATAAAGCTATGATCAGAAGGAGTAACTCACCGGTTGGAAATTAAGAGAACCGCGTATGGTGTGAACGTGGTATGAAGACCTTGAGTGAATGGATCTGTGAGCGCAGCCCGAAAAGGCCTTATAGGCCCTATTAGTAGCTGACGGGAGTCCCCCCGTTATCAATCGGACACAGATGCCGGTCTGTGAAAGGATAGTCTGTGAAAAATGAGCCGGGCACAACATTTTGTTGGCCAAATTGGGTGGTACCGCGGAAGCTTGCCTTCTGTCCCTTTGTGGGACAGAGGGCTTTTTTGCGTTCCTTCCTCTTTATCACAGCAGGAAAGTGTTTAGGGTGCAAGGACCCTTAAAGTTCCAAAACCGGCAGGATATTCATCCTGATGGAGAAAGGAAAAAGACAATGAACGAAAACATTTTAAACCAGCACAAAAAAAGAATCCTCACAGGGGACAGAGCCACTGCCTGCCTCCACATTGGTCACTACAAAGGAAGCCTTGAAAACCGGGTACGGCTTCAGGACGATTATGACCAGTTTATTATCATTGCCGATGTCCAGGCCTTAACCACCCATTTTGAACATCCCCAGCGGCTCCGCAAAAACGTCCTGGATATTTGCATCGATTATTTATCCGCAGGCATCGATCCGGAGAAAAGCTGTATCTTTGTCCAGTCCATGGTTCCCCAGATCGCTGAGCTAACCGTTTTTTACTCCATGTTTGTCATGGTTAATGTATTGAGGCATAATCCCACCATTAAAACCGAGGCGAAGCAATACGGCTATAAGGACCTGAGTTATGGCTTTTTAGGCTATCCTGTAAGTCAGGCGGCAGACATAACCTTTTGTCAGGCGGATCTTGTACCTATAGGTGAGGATCAGATGCCGGTGTTGGAGGTAACCCGAAAAATCGTCCGCCGGTTCAACAGCCTCTACAAGCCGGTGCTTAAGGAGCCTGATACGCTTTTAGGCGATTATCCCCGCCTTCCGGGTATTGATGGAAGCGCTAAGATGAGCAAAAGCATGGGTAATGCCATTTCCCTTTCCGACGACAGGGATACGGTAACAGAAAAAATCCGTTCTACAGTAACCGATCCGGCCCGTATTACCCTTAAGGATCCGGGCACTCCTGAAATATGTACGGTTTATGCCTATCACCGTGCCTTCAACCCGGAAGAGGCGGAAAACGTAGCTTCCATGTGCCGTAATGCTGGCATAGGCTGCACGGCCTGCAAAAAGCACCTGGCAGAAAGGTTAAATTTACTTTTGGATCCCATGCGTGAAAAGCGAAAGGCCCTTGAGGAAAAGCCAGAATACCTTATGGACATTTTACAGGCCGGCTGTGAAAAAGCACGTTGCGAAGGCGCCAAAACTCTTGAAATAGTACGTGAGGCCATGGAAATGGATTACTTTAAAATGCCTGGCCAATGAACGCCTAAGCCCCCAAAAGAGGTTAAGCCCATTCTCTCAAATCCTCCTTTGTTATAACCAAACTCTCCCCGTGATAGATTTCACGTGAATTGGTATAATCAAGGAGGGTTTTTACAATTTCTTATTACATCAGGCGAGGTGTCCAATGATTATTTAATTTTATTTTTTGCCTTCATACAGTGCTAAATTGAAAGGATGTTAATTATGACTACCTCAAGTGATATTTCTTCACGTTTTTGGAGCTTGCCTCAAAAACCCTATGAGGAAACCCGGCGAGAAGAAATTTTTATTGATGACATTATTCAAAAGTCACATATTGAAAGAGAAATCCTGTCCCGGCTGGACGGTATTAAAACCGCCTTTGACGGCGGCGGGGGCTACGGGCGTTTTTCTCTTCTCCTGGCCCGAAAGGGTATTAAGGTTACTCATTTCGATATTTCCGAAAGCATGCTTAAAAAGGCCCATGAGCTGGCCCAGGCAGAGGGTTTATTGGAAAATATGACCTTTGTCCATGGTGCTCTTGAAAATTTGGAAGACTTTACAGACGGTCAGTTTGACATGGTGCTGTCCTTTGATGCCCCTATTTCCTACACCTACCCAAGCCATGAAAAAGTTATTGAAAACCTCATCCGTATTGGCTCTAAAAAGCTCATCATTAGTGTATACAG
>JAFADM010000443.1 GCA_023424865.1 Bacillota bacterium
CGTATTACCGGGCATTTTTCCGGATAAAAGGGCCTGATGCACCGAGCTTGCTTTTTCATATAAGTTTTCCTTTCCGTTAAGGAACAAAAATGTGCGTACTTCCTCCTTGCTTCCCTAACACTTATAATAATTATCGTAAACAAGAGTAAAAAGTCAACACTCAGACCGGAGGGAGAAGTATGGAATATGACGCTATCATCTGCACAAGGTATTCTGTCCGGAAATACAGCGACAGGCCTGTGGAGCAGGAGAAACTAGACAGGATACTGGAAGCCGGCAGAATTGCACCCACTGCTGGGAACAGGCAGCCACAACGAATTGTTGTTGTTCAAAGTGAGGAAGCAGTTGAAAAAATGAAGCGATGCACCCCCTGCCATTTCAATGCGCCCCTGCTGCTTCTGGTATGTTATGATAAATCCGTTGAAAATAACAATCATTACTCAGATAAACGCCCCTATGGACAGGTTGATGCCAGTATTGTGCTTACACACATGATGCTGGAAGCCCATAATTTAGGGCTTGGAAGTGTTTGGGTGGGGCTTTTTGACCCGCAGCTGCTGAGGGGGTATTTCCGTATTCCCCCTCATTATGAAATCCTCGGCTTAATGCCCATGGGCTACCCTGATCCGAATTCAGCGCCCGGTAAAATGCACAGCGAAAAATTCTCCATTGAGCATACTGTTTTCTATGACTCCTTTGATAAGGGAAACCTGTTGCAGGAAAACCCGGTTGAAACGAAATAGAGGGTTATGGTTTTCCTGCAAACTTTTGATACTAACCATGATTACATGTGAATATGTGAATCTGATTTGTAGTAATATTAGACCTCAAGGGAAAAAGTGAATGGTGTTCCTTTCCGCAGCTATGGTTCGCAATATTCATGCAATTTTAGGGTTGACAATTGTTTTATCATGTGCTAGACTTAAAAAGTATTCAAGATAATTGGTTTGTTGTCACATGTTTTACGGATCATTGTTATTTGATGGTTCGTTTAGATATGTGAATTTCGTTGTTTTTGGGTACAAAATATTTTTTTATGGAGGTACCCAATGAATAACGGTACAGTAAAATGGTTTAATCCTGATAAGGGCTTTGGTTTTATTTCTAATGACAACGGTGGGGATGATGTATTTGTGCATTTTACAGCAATTGCATCCACTGGATATAAGTCGTTAAATGAAGGCCAGAAGGTCACGTTTGACACCGAAGTTGACCCGAAAGACAGCCGTAAATTAAGAGCCGTAAACGTTCAGCTTGCCTAATCATATGGCATACCCAGAAGCGTAAAGGCATAGAGAGGCGGGACAGAGTAACATCTGTCCCGCTTTTTACATAGTCGGAGGTCTACGTTTATTGCAGACCGTAAGAGAGCCTTCTCCCTCTACTGGATAGAGGGCTGCTGTAGAATTGTATCTATAAACGGTATTTATGAAAAGCATTCAATAGTCATCAATGGAGCGTTTATTTTGCTCTTTGGTGCAGGTCGGCCACCGCTTGCTGAAATTGTTTTTATTCCGATTGTTCTTTGGATACATTATCCCGCCAGAAATGTACGGGCTTCCAGCCTAAAAGCTGTTTTGCTTTTATGTTGGAGTACAATGTCTGGTATTCGTCAATGGTTGAACGGATATCTGTCACGTTTGGAAATTCGGTTTTCATCAAATCACAGCTTTTAATAGCCATGCAGTTATCGTCAGCGGCCAGGTTCATAATGACAGACCCAAGTCCATCTTTTTCCACGGCAAGGCGGCAGGCTGAGGCAATATCCCGTGCGTCGATATAATTCCACATAAGCTGCTTCCGTTTGCCGGTATCATGTATGAAGCCGGGGAAATTTAAATACTTCTCTTTACTAATAATATTGCCTATCCGGAATGAAACAATCTGCATTCCGCAACGGCGGTGGATGGACTCGGCAATCCTTTCACCCACAATTTTTCCAAGGCCATAGCTGTCCTCGGGAAGTGTGGGGTGCTCTTCATCAACAGGGACATAGGTGGGCGTCAGTCCCTGCCGTGAGTTGCAAATACCATAAGTGCATTCACTGGAGGCAATAACTGCTTTTTTAATACCCAGTCCTGCCGCCGCTTCCAGGATATTGTAGGTGCTCATTACATTGTTTTGAAATGTCACCTCATTGGGGTATATGTAAGCAGACGGGATTGCGGCAAGATGAATGACCCCATAAGCACCTTCCAGAATTCCATAGCATTCGCCCAAATGGGTTAAATCCGCTGTCATATGCCGTGCCAGAGGCTTGGCGGGCCTTACCCTGTCGACGCTTAAAACCTCATAGCCCTGCTCCAGAAAGTGTTCAACGACATAAGGCCCGAGAAGTCCTGCACTTCCGGTAATAACTACTTTTTTCATATTCCAACCTCTTTCCTTAAAGGCTTATAGAATTACCAGGCGTAGGCTTCGGGGGCGGCTCCGCCGGGGCCGGGAAATATTTCATCGAGCTTTTTGAGGACATCCTCTGAAAGCTCAATGTTCACCGCGCGAAGAGTGTTCTCAAACTGCTGCAATGTCCTCGGCCCGATAATGGGTGCGGTTACGGCAGGGTTGGCCAGCAGCCACGCCAGGGCTATATTGGATTCGCTTTCCCCAAGTTCCTTGCAAAGCGCCGCGTAGGCTTCGAGTTGTGTGTGCTGTGTTTCAGTTAAATTCTTGGCAGCATCAGCCGCACGCTCACTGCCTGCTATGGGATTGAGCACATTACCGCTTAAAAAGCCTCCGCCCAGCGGACTCCAGGGAATTACCCCAAGGCCGAGCTCCAGGGCTGCGGGAAGAACCTCCAGCTCAGGCAGCCTGCAAACAAGGCTGTATTTGTGTTGTTCACTGACAAGACCCAGAAAATTGCGCTTTTCAGCCATTGCCTGAGCATACGCCAAGTGGCGCGCGCCAAAGTTGCTGGAGCCGATATAATACGCTTTTCCCTGATTGACAAGGGCCTCAAAGGCGCCCCATATTTCTTCCCATGGCGTGTGGCGATCAATGTGGTGCATCTGATACAGCTCCACATGATCCGTCTGCAAGCGCTTCAGCGACCCCTCAATATGCCTGCGAATTTTATAGGCTGAAAGGCCCCTGGGACCATTGGGACCATCGTTTTCGTCGCTCATATCACCGTAAACCTTAGTTGCCAGAACAACTTTTTCACGCCTGCCGCCGCCCTGAGCAAACCAGCGGCCCATAATTTCCTCTGTGTGGCCATTAAATCCGTTATTCGGTTTGCCATAAACATTTGCGGTATCGAAGAAATTCACGCCCATATCCAGGGCCTTGTCCATGATGGCAAAGGCCTCCTTTTCATCTGTCCGGGGGCCGAAATTCATGGTACCAAGGCAAAGGCGGCTTACCTTGAGACCGGTTCTTCCTAAATAGGTGTACTTCATGATTATCCCTCCTTATTAAGAGTTAAATATTTGATTTATTTAAATCCTGACAAATCCCGGATCCGTCAGGGGTTAGTTTATTCAGCAAACGCTCAGGCAGGTTATTACGCGGTTCCGAGCGCCGATGATCTTTTTGTCTGCATAGACTTCCAATGTCAAACGCGTCTATGTTCTGTGGATGCTGCCAGATAATAACCTATGAGACAACTATAAACCTTAACGTTAGCTCTAAGTCAATAGAAACAGTGATTTTTGAGGGTAAAATGAAAGTGTGAGACCCCTTCTAAAAAAAGATCTGTCCATATTGCCAGGTGGCAGGCTTTTAATTACTTCACCTCTTGTATTTAAACCCAATGGCAGAATAAAGATTCAATATCTAAAATAGCAAAGAGATAAGCCTTAATGCTATAATCGTTTTAATGCTATTAATTGATACAATATCAGATTTCTCTGTACAGGAGGCAGTTGGATGCGCATACATAAAAAAAGAAATAGATTCATGGCGTTCTTCATGACCATGGTAATGGTATTTGCCATCCCTCCCCAGGTATCCGGTGAAGTTAAACAAATTAACGACATAGAGGACAGACTGGAGAATATATCGGAGGAAGAAAAGGAAATACTTGAGAATCTGTTTATGCTGTCCCGTGAGATTGATGGCCTTAAGAAAGAGGAAACCCGCATCACAGGAGAGATTAACGCGCTTGCGGACAAAATTGTGGTATTTGAAAAAGAGATTAATAATAATCAGGAAAGTTATAACCTGCAGCTGGATATCCTTACAAAGGTTTTGGTCAACAATCAGCGAAGAGGTTCTGCTTCCTATCTTGAAATTCTTTTAGATGCAAAGAATCTGTCTGAGTTTTTAAAGAGCTTGAATATCATGAAGGATATTTCGTATAATGTAAACCATTTACTGGAGTCACTTTCTGAGAGCAAGACGCAGCTGGAAGAGGAAAGAGGAAGGCTGGCAGATGAAATGAATAGCTTAGAGCAAAGAAAACTGGAGCTGGCGGTAAACCTTAGCAGCAAGCAGAACTTAACAGATGAGCTGGAGAGCTATCTTACGTCCTTGCAGACGGACAGGGAGAATTATCAGAAGCGTCTTGATAATATGTCTCAGCTATGGGAAGAATGCAAAACCTTATTTTCAGAAACTTCGGCCAGGATTTCAGAAATAATTAGCCAGGGTTATTTTAATTTTGAGGATTTGAATCTGGAGATGGGTTTCTTATCCATGAAGGGCCGTATGAATGAGGCTGCCTTTAATCGGGCTTTTTCCGATAATGAGATGCCAACAGCTATCCTTTTTGATTTTAAAGAGGGCAGGGTGGTTCTCGAGGCTCCTCAGGAGCATCTCGTATTATCTGGGAATTTTGTAATATCGGGTAAGAGTGCCATAAGCTTTGAAGTCGCAGAAGGAAGCTTTTACGGCATGTCTCTGGAAAAAGCATCCTTGGATGAATTATTTGAGAACGGGCCTCTCATGCTTGATTTTGAAACCATGGCAGCGGGGGGAATAACACTGGATTTTAAGATGAAGGATATCGGTACGACCGAGGATGCGCTTCATTTTGTTGTTGTTCTTCAATTTTAAGGAACAGAACATTGTTTTCATATAAGTATATTTGATGGAGGCATTTATGATTGAAATAAAAGACGTTTCATTGACGTATCCGGACGGTACGCCGGCCTTAAGAAATGTTAATCTTAATATATTGCCGGGAGAACTTGTATATATAACAGGTCCCAGCGGTTCGGGAAAGACCAGCCTCCTTAAGCTTCTTATGGGGATGGAATTTGCCACAGCAGGTGAAGTAACGGTTTTGGATCAGCCTATGAAAAAAGGCAATGCAAGAAAAATAGGCCCTATTCGAAAGCGTATAGGGCCGGTATTTCAGGAGTTCAAGCTTATACAGGGAAGGACTGCGCTGGAAAATGTCATTACAGGAATGCGCTTTCTTGGCATTTCTCCGAAGAAGATGAAGGAGGAAGCCGTGAGTGTACTTACAAAGGTAGGTCTTGAACATAAAATCAGTACCAAAGTGGATAATCTGTCCTGGGGAGAGGCGCAAAGAGTGGCTATAGCCAGGGCGGTTGCCCGAAAGCCAGTACTGTTTTTGGCGGATGAGCCCACGGGTAATCTGGATCATGATAATGCTCTTAATATATTACATATTCTGAACACCTTCCGAACCAGGGATACGGCAGTTATTATCACTACCCATGCCACACACCTTATCGAAAATCTGGAGGACGTCACCTATGTCCGTGTGGATAAAGGGAATGTGACAGTTGAGAAGAGGAGGAAGGCATAATGAAAACCTTTTTCTATAATTTGGGCTACTTCCTTTTGGAAACCTGGAGAATTATTCGTTTCAATACTTTGTCAAATATCTTTTCGGTACTTGGCACGGGTTTAATACTCTTTCTGCTTGGTATGGCCATAGCAGGCCAATCTATTGGAAATACCCTTATTTCAGCCATACAGAAGGAGGCTCAAATCAGTGCCTATTTTTCGGAAGGCACGGATGAAAAGGCTGCCATGAACCTGACTGAGAGGGTAAAAGGGTTACAAGGTATACTGGAGGCCAGCTACATAGATAAGGAAGCCGCTTATGATCACAGCAGGGAGATGCTCGGGAAGGAAGCGGATATCTTAGGTCTGTTTGATGAGAACCCCTTTGAAGCTTATATGGACATACGGATTAATCTTGAGGATATGGACGGAGTATTAGACAATGTGTCTGGATTAAACGGGATTGAGTACGTCAGGGATAATCGAGATATACTCAAAAAGATAAAGGGAATCGTGGACGGCTTAAGTCTTCTTGGCTTACTGACAGGCACAGCAGTAGGCATCACCACGGTGATTACCATTTCCCACATGATTAGACAGGGCATTTATAACAACAGGGAGCAAATTAATACACTGAAGCTGCTTGGCGCACCCAACATCTTCATTGGCTTTCCCTTCATACTTGCAGGAACCTTTTTGACATTTTTGGGTGGTATTATGGCCGTTGTTATGCTGCTATTGCTTATGAACCTGGGATATAACGGGTTGAGTGATTCGATTCTTTTCCTGCCTTTACCGCCGGTGGGGGAGATAAGAGAAATGACAGCAAGGTTTATCTTTATAATCAGCGCAGGACTGGGGCTGGCAGGAAGCCTTTTTGGACTTACCTCCATAAAACAGCATAAGGTCGGGTGAGTGTGATAGAGTGTGGACTGTGTCCCGGCACACTGTTCGTAATTAAGGGTTCAAAATGGCGATAATTTAATTTGATATATACCATTTACTGCTTTGTCTATTTCAAATTTGGTACTATCGTAAGAGATAGGACCAATAGATTGAAACTAAGGGCTATATATACCTCTAATATCTTGAAGGTATAAGAGCGGTAAAATTAATGCCATAATCAATGCGTTTTCGTTTGCTAGTTACTATGACCGTATCCTCTGATCCTGTCCTTATCTGAAGGAATGCCATGGAGTACCTCCTTCCATTCTCCATTCTGGAATCTCTCATAGCGTATGAACGAGCATGGAATCCCCTTAGCGGTTAGCAGGTCGGCACTGTCCATAAGTTGAAAATGCAGGTGAGGTGCCGTAGAGTTGCCCGAGTGGCCAACCCGACCCAAACATTGCCCGGTCTTTACATCCTGCCCTTCCGTTACGCAAAGAGAACCGTTTTGAAAATGTGCAAACATAGCATATGCATTTTCCGTTTGCATGATGATATAATTCCCGATAGCCCGATGCAGATCATGCTTTTCGGGATCGAAAAAAAGAGCGTTTTTTAATACGACAAACAAATCAATAAGTAAATGAACCCTCTGCCTCTCCTTGAGGCCGTCTTTTGCAATAATGATTTTGCCGCTGCAGGGGGCATATACATTCTGCCCCCATCCATACCAATGAGGAAGAGGCTTTCCCAGGAGATAATAGCGCCAGCTATCCCCTTTGAAAGGAAGTTCTTTCTTACCTGACCGGATGACTCTCATAAAATCATAGGCATAGCGTTGTCCTAACATATCAAAACCGTGACTGGGAATTTTTGTACCCGGTGTATGGGGCGCAAACCATTCGCCCTCCAAAGGGAATTCCACCGCTATGGCATCTGCCAGTTCATCCATAGAAATCCTCCTATCCTGAAATAACAATAGACTAATGGTTAAATAAACCTTTTAATAAACACTACCATCTGGTTTTACTTTTTTTAGATTTACTTTATACTTCGAAGTGTAAAGTATACCCTAAGGGGAGTGTCAAGTCATGCTGAAAGAATTTTATACAATCGGAGAAGTATCCGAAATTATGGATATGACTGTAAAGGCATTGAGATTTTATGATCGCATCGGTCTTCTTAAACCCCATCATGTTGATGAATCTAATCATTACAGATATTATCATATCGATCAGTTCATTTATCTGGATATTATCAAAATGGTCAGGAACCTGGATATAAGTCCGAATGCTTTAATTCCGTATTTTAAAAACAAAGATACTGAAGGATTAATCCTCTTATTAAATCACCAAAAGGAATTAGCCAGAAAGAAAATAAAGATGATGGAAAGTATTGCTAAGGGTATAGAACAGATTAATCATACACTATGCAATGCCAAAAGAGCCGGAACAGATAATGAAATTTATTCAAGGCTTATCCCGGACAGACATGTAATGACAGTGCCGTATGATAAAGAGAAAGCTGAGAAAGAATATTTCCTTGATTATTACAGGCTTAATATCACAGTAAGCAGAAATAGATTTATTAATACCTATGAACCGGGTCTTCTCTTTTTAAAAGACGATAAGGAGGATTTTTATCCGGCGTATCTCTTTACAACAATTTCTGAGCCAGCGGATAATAGAGATTACTATTTGATTTCCAGTGGGAATTATCTCTGCGTAAGGTATTCCTGGGATAACGTTGAACAACAGCAGATAAAGCTGCAGCAGCATATTATTAAACATGGCCTTACCCCTTTAGAAGTTGTACAGGTTGAACTGCTGACGGATCTATTTCCCGACTATCACGCAGAGATATTTGAACTCCAGGTAAAAGTCTAAAACAGTTTTTTAAGAACGTAACCCCCGATCCGTTTGAATTAGCGGATAACTGCAGGGTTGAATACATTTGTAACCATCTCCAGAGTTTTTAGTCATGATGTCCGCGGACTGTCAGAACCTTTCCGAACTATTTGCATTTAGGTCATAACTTTTTTGTACTGCCCGGGGGGAATACCCACAATTTTTGTAAAGCTTCGAATGTAGTTGGCGTAATCGGAAAAGCCAGACAGATAACAGGCATCCGAGACGTTTTTTCCCTCGAGTAGTAAATTTTTAGAATGGGCTATTCTCTCACCTAAAATATAGGTTCGTAACGTTAAACCCGTATACTTCTTAAATTCACGGCTTATGAGAGTACTGCTGAGACAGAACTGTTTAGACAGTTTTTCAAGGTATATAGGTTCTTCTATGTGCTCTTTTATAAATAGCATAGTATCGCGGATTAGCTCAGACATAACATTTGGAGCAGTATAAGCTGTCCCCTTATAGGCTAAATTGATCATTACCAGCAACTGGGTCAGATGAGCATTAATTAGTACATCGCTTCCATATTCCTGACTTTGGAAATAATGCTCCACATAATGTATAAGCTTAACAAACTGATTTATTTGGTCACTTGTAAGGCGTATTATTTTCCTTTCCCCTTGGGAATTGGCTTTGAAACACTCCATAAGATTTGTATTATCAGTTGAAAGATTTTCAATTACATTTTTATTAATATTGATAAAGGCACGTTCGTATACCTGGTTGTCAAGACTGACAACCCGGTGAAGCTCATTAGGGTTAATTATCAATATGTCTCCATGTGCCAGATGATAGCAAGCATGTTCTACATAGTTACTCGTATAGCCCTTCATAAAAAGGAAAATTTCATAGGCATCATGACGATGATAAGGCATTTTGGGCTCTTCCCAATTCTCTTTTGTACATTTGTGATAGCAGTAGATACCACCTGATATTGGAAAATACTGAGTGTTGGGTAAATTGCCTATATTCATTTTCTCCCCCTTTAGTCGTTTCGCGCAATAAAAAAAGCTGATTATGCAATGAGTATATCATTAATGTATGATAGACTGCAATAAACGTACAATATCTTCTTAAAAATCTGTAATTAACTGTACAAATAGCACATGTATAATTGCACATCTGAAATGTTGTTTTTTTAAGGGAGTGTAAAATATGACTGATACTAGCTTAGCGAAAACACAGCGTGTCGACGTCAAATACCGTGGAAAACTAAAACAGATCCGCAAAGACTATCTGCTTTATGTTATGTTAGCGATGCCAATGCTTCTGTTTGTTATTTTCAGGTATATTCCGATGACCAACATTGTCATCGCTTTTAAGGATTTAAACATGTTTAAGGGGGTATGGGAAAGCCCTTGGGCAACAACCGGTGGCGAACTGGATGTATTCAAGTATTTCAAGCAGGCCTTTAGTTCGCCGGAGTTTGTTCGCGTTCTTCGAAATACCATTATGCTTAATTTCCTTGATCTTGCTTGCGGCTTTTTTATTCCTGTTATTCTGGCAATTATTCTTAACGAGCTTGCGTTTCCCAAGTTTAAGCGTATAACTCAAACCATACTATACATGCCCCACTTTCTTTCCTGGATAATTATAGCCGGTATGGCAGTGCAAATCTTTGCGCCTGAAAGCGGCATTATTAATCTTTTGCTTCGGAAAATGGGTATGGGTACAATACCCTTCCTCAACGATGCTGTTATGTGGGTCGTGACCTATATCCTTCTAGGAATATGGCAAAGCGCCGGCTATGGAACAATCGTTTATCTGGCTGCTATTACCGGTATCAATCCGGAGCTCTATGAAGCTGCGGAAGTGGACGGTGCAGGCCGTATAAGAAAAATTTGGAGTATTACTCTTCCGGGTATCCGGCCAACCATCATCGTCATGCTTATACTCAACTTGGGACGAATTCTTCAGATTAGCTTTGATAGGCCCTATGCGTTGGCAAATAAACTGGTGCGACCTCTTGCGGATGTTATCAGTACTTATGTCTACCGTGTGGGTATTGAAGCTCAGCAATTTTCTCTGACAACGGCAGTGGGATTGTTTCAATCCGTTATATGTGTCATTTTCCTGGTTGGGGCTAATATCATTACCGAGCGTTTAGGAGAACGGGGGATTTGGTGATGATTTATAACGGTAATAACTACCCAATATTTATTTATCTGCGAAAAGGAGTAATAGCGCGATGACGGATATGCTCAATAAAAAAACATCGATCAATACAAAAAGTGGCGTGGTAAAATCCAAAACAAATAAATTTTTTGATTTAGTGGTAGTCTTTATATGCCTCCTTGCTATTGCAGTTTGTCTATTGCCTATGCTGAACGTATTGGCTATATCACTCAGTTCTCAGAGAGCAGTAACAAACCGGTTAGTTTATTTTTTGCCGGTGGATTTTGACTTAGAACCCTATAGAAGCGTATTTCGCGACAGTGCCATGCGGCGCGCTTTGGGTATGACAACGCTCCTGACAGTTGTCAGTACCGTCTTTTCCATGATAATGACCATATTATGCGCCTATCCTTTATCACAAAAGAAATTTGTCGGACGTGTTCTATTCAGTACCTTGGTTATTTTGACCATGTATTTTAGCGCTGGTATTATACCGGATTACCTCAATATCAAGCGTCTTAATTTGTTGGATACGTTTTGGGTTTTGGTTTTGCCCGGCGGTATTTCCGTGTTTAACATGATTATATTGAAATCCTTTTTTCAAAACCTCCCGGATAGTTTGAAAGAATCGGCAGAGCTTGATGGTGCCAGTCATTGGACGGTACTAACCAGAATATATCTGCCCCTGTCCACGCCGGCGCTTGCAACCATAGCCCTCTTTTATGCGGTTGGCCGGTGGAATGGCTTTCAAGATGTACGCTTTTATATATCCAGCCCCAATCTGTACACGATACAGTTTCGGCTTTATCAAATTATACAAAGCAAGACTACCATGGAGGCAAGTCTTGAAGGGGTTCCCATACAGGTGGCTACGGAAAGCTTGCGGGCGGCCAGTATTATGTTCGCGACTGTGCCCATCTTACTTGTTTATCCATGGCTGCAAAGGTATTTTGTAGCCGGCGTAACCTTAGGTGCTGTAAAGGGATGATTATATAAAATGTCTTGCATAAAGGGATTTTCCTGCCTGAAGGCAGAACAAGGAAGATCATAAATCTATAAACTTAAGGAGGAGTTCTATTCATGCGAAGAGTAAAATTTTTGTCTATGGTTGCGGCCTTGAGCCTTACAGTCAGTATGTTCGCTGCCTGCTCCCAAGAAACACCGCCTGCCAACAACAGTGCATCACCCAGTTCTTCTGCTTCTCCCACTGCAACCGAACAGCCGCGTACCACGTTGCGCGTTGAAGTGTTTGACCGCGCCAATGAAAATGGAACAGATCCAACCAACAATTATTGGACCGATTGGATCAAGGAGCAGGTGCTTAAGGAATTCAATATGGAGGTTACCTTTGAAAGCGTTCCGCGCTCGGAGGAGGTTGCACGATTAAATGTCATCATGGCTGGAGGGACCCCGCCGGATGTGGTATTTACCTATGACGGCGCTGTAGCCTACAATTATTATAAGCAAGGAGGCCTTGCGGATTTAACCGATGCCATCTCTAAGTATGGCAGTACCCTTACCGGTTATCTGGGAGATGAAATTCTGGAATATGGCAAGTATGAAGGAAAACAGTATCTAATACCCGCAAAACGTATTTCACTGGCCTATTTCAATACGTTTATCCGTAAAGACTGGCTGGAGGCTCTCGGCTTACCCATGCCCCAAAATATGGATGAGTATTATAATACACTGGTTGCCTTTAAGGAAAAAAATCCGGGCAAGACAGAGAGAGTAATTCCTTTTGGCTGGTATACGCAGCAGAATATTGTTGACTCGTTTACCGAGTACTCCAACATGACTGAGGAAGAACAATTTGTATACGGTTTTGGCTCTAATATTATGTATAAGGGCTATAAAGAAGGCATACGCTTTTTGAATAAAATGTACAACGCCGGCTTGATGGACACCGATTTCCCATTATACACCGGTTCTGAGAACGATGATCTTGTTATGCGCGGCTTGGTAGGTTCATGGGGTTCCAATTATGACAGTCCCATCCGTACAAGTCCTGGGGTATATAACCAATTGAAGGGAAATGTTTCGGGTGCTGAAATTGCCGTTCTGGACTGCTTTGTTAATACCGCAGACGGAACTCATATGCGTCAGAAATACCAGCCCTATGGTGTCTACAATTTTGTACCCGAATCATCTAAAAATGTAGAGGGGGCAGTAAAATACCTTGATTGGCTGTGCCGTGATGACGTTCGTATTTACATCGCCTCAGGCGAGGAAGGCGTCAACCATAACAAGGACGCAGACGGTATTCCTGTTATGATTAACCTCCAGAATGACAACCGTATGATGAATTCCTACACGAACCTTGACTATGCCTTGGTTGTAAACGGTATCGATCTGGGCATCCAGGAGAAAAACCTGTTGGCTCTTTCGAAGAGCTATGAGGAGCAATATACGGATTGGTTTATGGATGCCTACAATACAGCCATGCATGATGCTATCGTATTTATTCCCTACGCTGTTCCTCCTATAAATGCTGAAGCGCAGTATATTACGACGCTTAATGAGAAGAAGGATGAAATTGTTATTGCTGCCGTTACCGCGTCTGACAAGGACTTTGATTCCGTGTGGGAAGCCGGTATTGCTGAATGGCTTTCCATAGGCGGTCAGGCCTGCATTGACGAGCGCCAAGCTTATTGGGATTCTGCCCACTGATTTATACAAGCTTGCTATAAGCCCATATTTAGACAAAGGGCTGCAGAATATTGCAAATATGCATCTGCAGCTCCTTTTAAC